>JAEUAC010000403.1 GCA_019695455.1 Methylorubrum extorquens
ATGTTCGGCAGCGCGCCCGGGATCGTCACCTCGAACAGGACCCGCCAGGGCGGCGCGCCGAGCGAGAGCGCGGCCCGGCGGAGATCGGGATGGACGGAGCGCACGCCCAGCACCGTGTTGAACACGACGGGGAAGATCACCGTATAGACGATGACGAACGTCATCGTGCCGAGGCCGAAGCCGAACCAGACGAGCAGGATCGGCAGCCAGGCGATGTCGCCGATCGCCTGGAAGAAGAGCACGATCGGCCAGAGCGCCGCGTAGGCCGTCCGCGACAGGCCGATCAGGATGCCGAGCGGGATGCCGATCGCGATCCCGAAGGCCGCGCCGAGCGCGAGCCGTCCGACGGAATCCTCCAGGTAGGCCGGCAGGATGCCCTTGCGCATGAGCGCCCCGAAGGTCTGCACGACCTCGACCGGGCCCGGGAAGAAGGCGCGGGGGAAGATCTCGGACGCGGCCGCGATCCACCAGATCGCCACCACGGGCACGAAGGGGATGAGCGCCGCGGGTCCGGGCCAGCGGGCGTTGAGGCGGGCGTACCAGCCCCAGGCGGCGAGGGCGGGGTTCATGCGCGCTGCACCAGGCCCCAGCGCTCGATCGTCGCCCGCTCCAGCGGCGCGAGGAGGAGCCGGTCGATGAGGAGCCAGAGGGCGCCGATGACGATCATGCCGAGCACGATCACCTCGGTCCGGTAGAAGTCCCGGGCGACGAACAGCATGTAGCCGAGCCCGACGTTGGTCGCGATCATCTCGGCCGCGATGAGCCCGCGCCACGCGAAGCCGAGGCCGGTGCGGATGCCCGTCACGATGTTCGGCAGCGCGCCGGGCAGCAGCACCTCGGTCAGCATCGCGACCGGACCCGCGCCGAGCGAGGCCGCCGCGTGCCGGAGCCGCATCGGGATGGCCGAGACGCCGAGCAGCGTGTTGTAGGCCACGATGAAGAAGACGGCGTTGAAGATGACGAAGGTGATCGCCCCGAAGCCGTAGCCGAACCAGAGCGTCGCGATCGGGATCCAGGCGATGCCGGCCAGCACGGAGAAGAACCGGAAGAGGGGCGTCAGGAAGGTGGAGACGCCCCGGCTGACGCCCATGGCGATGCCGAGCGGCACGGCGACAAGGATGCCGAGCGCCGTGCCGACGAAGACGCGCCCGAGGCTCGCTCCGACATGGGCCGGCAAGGTCCCGTCCCGCATCGTCTCCCAGAACGCGCCCGCGACCGCGCCGACCGGCGGAAACACGCGGGGGCTCACGTCGAACAGCGCGAGCGTGAGCGGCCACAGCGCGAACAGCACGGCGAGCGGCAGCAGGAAGGTCGCGGCGGCGACGAGCCTCCGCGAGGCCCGGGAGGGGCCGAGGCGCGGGGTCGCGGCGGCGAGATCGGCGGTCGCCATCGGGTCAGGCCCCCGTCCAGTATGGCCGAGCGTCGATCGTCACGGCGTCACCGGATGAACTGGTCGACGTAACCGGCGCCGAGCCCGTTCGTCGCGTAATGGGCGCGGCACTTGTCGATGCGGGTGAAGACGTCGTCGTAGCCGACGTTCTTGCCGTCCGGGTCGACGTAGATCATCGCGCCGTTGACCTGGAACAGCGTGATCATCTCCTCGACATGCGGATCGACCACGAGCGTGTGCGTCTCGCCCGGCGCCTCGTAGGCGTAGGAGCCCTCGGTCGCGACCCAATCGTGCTCCAGATAGCGCCACTCCCCCTTGATCACGTAGGCGTGGACGGGCTGGGGATGGCGGTGGCGGGAGAGGACGCCCGACTTCTGCACCTTCAGGAGGTTCATCCAATAGCCGCGCGAGGCGCACAGGCAGAGCGGCCGGAACCAGACGTTCTCCTCGACGGGGACCCAGATGCGCTCGTCCTTCGGGATCACGTCCGGCACGATGAGCTCGGGCGGGGATTCCTTCGGCTGCGGATGGCGGTAGGGCACCCATTTCGGATTGAGCGGCGTGGCCGAGGCGGCGGACATGGCGGAACTCCGGATCAGAGGGTGAGGTAGCCGCCGTCGACGGCGAGGATCGCGCCCGTGACGAAGCGGGCGGCCGGCGAGGCGAGGAAGACCACGCATTCGCCGACCTCGGCCGGCGTGCCCCAGCGCCCGAGCGGCGTGCGGTCGAGGATGGGGGCGCTGCGCACCGGATCGTCCTGGAGCGCCTGCGTCAGCGGCGTCGCGATCCAGCCGGGCGCGACCGCGTTCACGCGGACGCCGTCGGGCGCCCAGGCGGCGGCGAGGCTCTTGGTGAGCTGGCCGATGCCGCCCTTCGAGGCCGCGTAGCCCGGCACGCGCGGGCCGCCGAAGAAGGTGAGCATGGAGGCGAGGAAGACGACGGCGCCGCCCGTCTCCGTCAGGAGCGGCCGGGCCGCCGCGGCGACCCGCATGCTGCCGTTCAGGTTGATGTCGACGACGTCGGCGAAGACCGCCGGATCATGCTCGGCGTCGCGGCGGATGATGCCGGCCGCGCTGACCACGACGTCGAGCCGCTCGAGCCCGCCGACCAGGGCCGCGACGCCGGCCGCGTCCCGGACGTCGAGCGTGGCGAAGCGGATCCCGGCATTCCCGGCATCCGCCTCGGCCCGCGCCCGCTCGGCCTCCGTCGCGCCCGTGGCGAGGACGGAGGCGCCGAGCGCCCGGAAGGCGCGGGCGCAGGCTTCGCCGATGCCGCTGCTCCCGCCCGTCACGAGGACGTGGCGTCCGGCGAAGAGGTCGGGCGCGAAGGTGGCGCGTGGGGTCACCGGGCGCTCTCTCGGCCGGCGACGATGAGGGCGCTCGTGCGGCCGAGCACCGCGTCCATGGCGCGCCGGGCGCCCTCGGCGTCGCCGGCCTCGATGGCGCGGGCGACCGCGTCGTGGTTCGGCAGGTTGGGCCGGAGCATCGGGATGGTGGCCTCGAAGACCGCGTCCAGGATGGCGTCGACGGCGACCCGGAAGCCGCGCAGGACCGGGTTGTGGGTCGCGTCGAGGATCGCGAGGTGGAAGGCCTTGTCGGCCGCGATGGCGACCGGAGGATCGTCGCAGGCCGCCACCATGGCCTCGTAGGCGGCGCGGATGCGGCCGCGGTCCGCGTCCGTGGCGCGCGCCGCCGCGATCGCGGCCGCGCCGGGCTCGACGACGGACCGCGCCTCGTCGAGCGCGAGCAGGAGGTCGCGGTCGATCCCCGCATGCGAGATCCAGCGCAGCACGTCCGGGTCGAGGAGGCTCCAGTCGCGCCGGGGCTGCACGCGCGTGCCGACCCGCGGGCCGACCGAGACGAGCCCCTTCGTCGCCAGGATCTTCACGGCCTCGCGCACGACGCTGCGGCTCGCGCCGAGCGAGCTCTCGAGGTCGCGTTCCCGGGGGAGGCTCGCGCCGGGCGCGAAGGCGCCGCGCGCGATGTCGCCGCCGAGCCGCGCGACGACGCCGTCGATCTTGCCCGGCTTGGATGCGGCCCGCCGCCCGGCCGGAACCGGACGCGGCGCGCGCAGGGCCGGAGCCCGCGGACGCGATGCTGTGGACACGTGACCTCCCGGCCCGATCTCCGTCGGGCTCAAACGAGGCTGACACGAGGCCCGGCGGTTGGCAAGCAATCATCAGATGATTGCCAGTGTTCGTCGGGTTCAGGACGCCGCCGCGTCGCTCCAGCCGGCCAGGAGCGCCGCGACTTCGGCAACGACGATCTCCGGCTGCTCCCGGTGCACCACGTGCCCGCAGCCGGGAACGATGCGGATGCGGAGCGGCCCGGTCGCGTGGGTCCGGATGCGGTCGGGATGGTTCGACGAGACGTATTCGTCGCCATCGCCGTTCAGCACGAGGAGCGGGCAGGGCATGCGGGCCACGGGCTCGTCGAGGGAGAAGCGCGCGAAGGCCGGGTCGAGCCAGGTGCCGATCCAGGCGTCGAGCACCCAGGCGGTCTTGTCGCCGTGGTAGCGGGCGAGCCGACGCACCTGGTCCGGATCGGCAAAATGCGCCTGCGCGACCCGGATGCCCTGGAGCGTGTGCTCCTCGATGAAGGCCTGGGTCGCGATCGCGGCGACCGCCTCGCAGCGCGCGCCGAGCTGTGGCGCGGCCGAGACCGCCATGCCGCCCCCGACGCTGTGCCCGACGAGCGCCACCGGCCCGAGGCCGAGATGGTCGCAGACGGGCAGGAGGCCCGCCGCGGTCTCGCCCGCCACGAAGTCCCGGCCGAGCCGCCCGGGATGGGGATCGGACCGTCCGAAGCCGAGCCTGTCGTACGCGACGACCCGGCGGCCGGTCCGCTCGGCCAGCGCGGCCGGCACGTCGCGCCACAACTCCGTGCAGCCGAGCGAATCGTGGATCATCACGATCGTCGCGTCCGGCGCCGTCCCGGCCTCGGGCGACCACGAGCGGGCGAAGAGCCGTCCGCCCGGGGCGGGCACGGCATGGTCGGCGATGATCATCCGGCTGCCCTAAGCGAGCCGGCGGCGCGTCGCCAGCCCGACGCTCGCGCGCCCGGGCTCCGGCAGGCGGCGATCAGGCCCTCAGCTCGCGCAGCTCGGGCGCGGGATGGGTCTCGTCGACCGTGACGAACAGGCCCGCGCGCTGCGCGGCGCGACCGAGGTCGAGCCGGCTCGACCAGACGACGAGCGCCGGCCCGAACAGCAGGCCGAGCACGGTCGGCGCCATCCAGAGCGCGTACCAGCCGCCCGTCGCGAGCGCGGCGACGAGCAGGAAGGCGCCGATCGCGAGGTTCAGGCGCTGCACCCGGACGGCCTCGACCCAGCCCACGTCGCGATCCGCCCGGGACTGGCTGTCCCAGGGCACGACGATGCCCCGGAACGTCTGGGCGACGAAGCGCAGCGTGATCAGCGACAGCATGGGCGTGAGCAGAAGCGAGAAGACCTGCTCCGCGAGCACGCTGGCCGCGAGCCGCGCCGTCCCGCCGAAGCCGCGCCGCTCGCGCGCGCCGAGGAAGGCCCGCAGGACGTTGAGCAGGCGGGGCAGCAGCACCACGAAGGCGGAGGCGGCGACCAGCGTGGCCGCCGCCCGCGACGGTTCCGTCAGGCCGTAGGCGAGGACGCCGAGGTTCGGGCTCCCGCCCCAGAGCGCCCGGACGGCGCCGAGGAGAAGGAACGCCCACCAGACCGGGCCGACGAGGTAGCCCAGGATGCCGAGCGCGATGTTGAAGCGCGTGCCGAGCGTCAGGCCCGGCATGGCGAGCACCTTCAGGTGCTGGAGGTTGCCCTGGCACCAGCGGCGCTCGCGGCCGAGGAGGTCGATGAGGTTGGTCGGCATCTCCTCCCAGGTGCCGCCGAAGTCCGGCAGGAGGCGCACCTCCCAGCCGGCCCGGCGAAGCAGCGCCGCCTCCACCACGTCGTGACACAGGATCTCGCCGCCGAGCGGCGGGCGGCCGGGCAGCACCGGAAGCTTCGCGTGGGCGAGGAACGGCTCGCACCGGATGATGGCGTTGTGGCCGTAATAGAGGCCGTCGCCGCCCTGCCAGACCGCCATGCCCTTCAGCGACAGCGGCGCGTAGAGCCGGACGGCGAATTGCTGCACCCGGGCGAAGAGCGTGAAGCGGCTCGCCGCGAAGCTGATCGTCTGGATGAGGGCGACGCGGCCGTTCTCCTCCATGAGGCGGATCAGCTTGCGGATCGTGGATCCCGCCATGAGGCTGTCGGCGTCGAGCACGACCATGTAGTCGTAGGTGCCGCGCGTCCGCTCCAGGAACTCGGCGAGGTTGCCGGCCTTGCGGCCCTCGTTGGTCTCGCGCCGGCGGTAGTGCACGCCCTGCTCGCCGCCCTCGCCGAAGCGCGCCATGGCCGCCCGCTCGGCCACGATCGTCGGACCGTCGCGGGAATCGCTGAGGACGTGGATGGCGATGTCGTCGTCCGGCCCCAGCCGGGCGAGGGAGCGCCGCATGATGTCGACGGCCGCGAACACCGCCTCCACGTCCTCGTCGTAGATCGGGATGACCACGGCCGTGCGGCTGCGGCCGGAGCGGGACGGTTCGATCGCCAGCGCCTGGCGCTCCAGATCCGACAGGCCGGCCCGCCCGCCCAGCCAGGCGGCGAAGCCGAGCGCCACCTGCACGGCGACCAGGCTCTCCCAGGTCATGACGACGAGGAACAGGCCGCAGAGCAGCCAGTCGAGCGACGTCCGCCCGGCCTCCCGCATCAGGTCGTTCGCGGCCCAGGCCACCAGCGCGGCAAGGGCGAGCGTCGGCAGGACCAGCAGCAACCGTCGAGCGAAGAGAAGCATCGGGCCTCCGGGAACAAGGCCTCTTACCCGACCGACCCGAGCGGCGCCCGTGCCTTAGCGGCAACGTGAACAGGCGGCTTCGCCGCCAGGCGGCAGGATCGAGGTGCCGTCGGACGTCAGGAGGTCGGCGCTGTCGGTCTGGCGGAGGGAGCGGGATTCGAACCCGCGATACCGTTTCCGGTATACACACTTTCCAGGC
Source organism: Methylorubrum extorquens (assembly GCA_019695455.1). Lineage (GTDB taxonomy): Bacteria > Pseudomonadota > Alphaproteobacteria > Rhizobiales > Beijerinckiaceae > Enterovirga > Enterovirga extorquens_A. Next base: position 6,397 of record JAEUAC010000403.1, read on the forward strand.
G
>JAEUAC010000425.1 GCA_019695455.1 Methylorubrum extorquens
CCGGGCGATCGCCGCGACGCGGGCCCGCGCGACGGCGAGGCCTTGGCGACTGGCGCAGGCGGCTTCGGCGTCGCGGCGGGCGCGGAGGTCGACCGCGCACCGCCGCCCTCGTCATCCTGAGGAGCCCTCGCAGAGGGCGTCTCGAAGGACGCGCGACGGTCCCGCACACTCCGAGACGGGGCCCAAGAGCCCTCCACGGCACGAGAACGTCGGCAAGGCCGGGCCAGCGCCCGACGGGGCCGGCCACGACGACGAGGCGGCCGCCGGTCGCCCTAAGCTCCGCCGCCCGCGCTCCACAGGCCGAGCAGCAGCGCCGCGCCGAGCACCGTCGCGAAGGCGGCGGCGGCGAGTTCCAGCCAGGCGAGCTCCCGGGCGCCGCCGGCCCCGCGGCCGCCCGCGAGGCGGAGGGCGAGGTGCTTGGCGCCGACCGCGATCGCGGCGAGCGCCCCGGTGGTCAGCGCCGTGCCGGCCGCCATGGCGAGGACGGCCGCGGCGCCGATCCAGAAGAGGCCCTGCGACAGCGCGAAGACGAGGAGGATGATGGCGCCCGAGCAGGGTCGCAGCCCGGCCGCCGCGATCACGGCGAGGCTGTCGCGGAGCGTCGTCGCGCGCGAGGCCTCGGCGGCCAGCACGGCGCCGCCATGGTCGCAGGCCGGCCCGCATTCGGCGCCGGCACCGCCCGCGACGGCGGCGGATTTCCGCCACAGGAGCACGAGGCCGAAGACCGCGAGCGCCGCGAAACTCGCGAGCTCGATCCGGCTGGCGGCCGCGCTCACGGCGGCGGCGCCGGCGTCGAGCAGGATCGCCAGGATGCCGACGAGGCCGAGGGCGACGAGCGCCTGCAGGAGCGCCGCGCCCGTGGACAGCGCGAGGCCGCGCGCGAGCGTCTTGCGGGACGCCACGATGTAGGAGGCGATCACGCCCTTGCCGTGGCCCGGGCCGGCCGCGTGGAACACGCCGTAGGCGAAGCCGAACAGGAGGAGCGGCCAGGCGGCCGCGTCCTCGCGCCGGATGGCGCCGAGCGCCGCGACGAGGCTGCGGTGGAAGCTCGCCTGCACGGCGAGGAGCCAGCCGCCGAGCCCGGTCGCGGCCGGCGCGACCTCGCGGATCCCCGTGCCGAAGGGGTTCCTGGGCGCGGGCGGCGGAGCGGCCGTCCCCGCCAGGAGGAGGCCGAGGAGCACGAAGGCGCCGCCGGCCAGCGCCAGCGCGAGCCCGCACGCCGCGAGCCGCCGGAGCGGCGACGCGCCCTCCGGCTCGCGGGCCGTCAGCGCCGTCAGGGACATGCGACGAGGACGCGCGAGGAGAATTGCGCGCCGTAGTTCGACGAGGCGTTCAGCGCGTTGAAGAAGGCCTCGGAGACGCCGCCGGCCGGCGGCGCGGGATCGGGCTTCGGCCGCGTGACCTTCAGGGCGCATCCGGCCGGCGCGCCCTCGACCTTCACGGCGTCGTCGCCGTCGGCCATGGCGAAGTCCACGAAGAAGGACGGATCGTAGACCTCCAGCGTGAACAGCCGGTCCGGCTTGGAGGACGGCTTCACGGGCAGGTCGTAGGTCAGCGTGAGGATGCCGCCCTCGAAGCGCGTCGCGTAGTTCACGGGCTCGCCGAAGGCGACCTTGGCGCCGTTCGCCTTGGCCTGCGTGAAGAAGCCGCTCTCGGCCAGCGATTCGATGTTGATCTTGGCGAGCTCGGCCATCTTGTCGGCCGCGAGCTTGCCGTCCGGCCCGGCCGGGAAGCCCTGGACCGCGTAGGCCGAATAGGCCTCGTCGAAGGACCAGCCCTGCCGGATCGCCGAGACGCGCCCGTCCGGCCCGTAGAGGACCACGGCCCTGGACTTCACCCAGACGTGGGGATGGGCGAGGGCCGGCAGGGCGGCCAGCCCGAACAGGACGGCGAGACCCGACCTGACGAGGGTCGACGGGAGGGAAGCGATTCGCATGGCGGCATGGGACCCGGCCGCCGGTGAACGATCTCCGAACGGCCGCCCGCTTCTGCGACCGCTCTTCGGCGAAACCGGGGCGGCCGGCGACCGCGTCGCCGACCGCCCGCGTCGCCGCCTCAGCGCTTCTTGTACTCGAACTTCGGGGCGTTGTTCAGCGCGTCCTTGTCCGTGTTCATCATGGCCTTGAAGCCGTCGCCGTCCTTCACGAGCGTGATGGCGGCCGGCTCGACGGCGACGTAGCGCTCGCCCATGCCCAGGAAGCCGCCCACGCCGAGGATCACGCCCGAGATCGTCTTGCCGTCCTTGATGACGAAGTCCTCGACCTCGCCGAGCTTCTCGTTGGCGTTGTTGTAGACGTCCGTTCCGCGGATGCGCGAGGCGACCGTATCCGTGGGCTGCACGCCGATGAAGCGGACGACCACGGCGGACGAGGTGGCCGTCGTCATGCCGGCGCCGCCCATCCGCATGCCGTCGGCGGCCGGCGCCATGACGGGGGCCGTCGCATTCGGCGCGACCGGGGTCGTCGCGGTCGGCGCCGGGGTCGTCTGCGCGAGGGCGGCGGACGCGGACAGGAGACCAGCCGCGACGGCGGCAGCGGAGAGAAGCTTCATGATTTGTCCTTCAGCGAACGGTCCGGCCGGACCGCGTGGGCCCTCAACCAGCCCGTGTCGGCCCGGTTCCCCGGCTCGGCGATCGCAGGCGCGGCCTCGGCCCGGGCATGCTGACGGCCACGCTCCGGCAGCGCTCAAGCCGCCACGGGGCGCGATCGGCCGTCGCCCCGCACCGATCGATCGCGGGATCCGCAGATCACGCCGGATCACGGCGACGAGCGCAGGACGGGGCTGCGACGGTGACCGGCGATGGAGCCCTGCTTCGCGCCGTGCATGCGGGCGGCACCGGCAAGCTGCCGATGACCCGGTCCGGCTTGCGCCAGTCGTCATGCGTCGGCCGATGCTCTATCGGCAGCGATCGCACCGGCGGGAACCGTCCTCGATGCACGAGCAATGGGACGCGGCATCGTCGATCGTGTCGACGGCGACGATCACACAAGCGACGGCCGCGACGTTCTCCGATCTCTTCACCAGCCAGATCTTTCTCTGCTTCATTCGGTCCGGCACGAAACGCGTCCTGTGTCCCATCCAGGGCGAACTCATCGGCAGAGAGGGCGACCTCTTGGTCTTTCCGCCTGGATCGATCGTGACATTGGAAAATCGTCCGCGCCTCGACGCTGATTACAGAGCCGATGCGGTCTATTTCAGCCGGGACCTGATCGGATCGATCTTCGGCCTTGCGTCGCACCGGGCCGATCGGTCGATCCGGATCCTGCGCCAGGCCACGCACGATCCGATCCGGATCTTGAACCTCGTTCAGGCGACCTTGCGGGACGACGACCTGCCCGCCTCGATCCGGCGGCATCGGCTCCTCGAACCGCTTGTCTGGCTCCGTCACCACGGCATCGTGCTGACGTCCGAGGACGACCCGGCACCGTTTCCGCGAGTGCGGCGCCTCGTCGAGACCGACCCGAGCCGGGTCTGGCGAGCGGCGGATGTCGCGGGACACTTCGCGATGAGCGAGGCCACCTTCAGGCGCTGGCTGGCGCGATCGGGGCACGGGTTCTCGAAGATCGTTCTCAACACGCGACTGGAGCGGGGGCTGATGCTGCTGCAGAGCACGGATCGTCCCGTGTCGACGATCGCGCTGGATTGCGGGTTCAAGACGCCCTCGCATTTCGCCGACGCGTTCCGGCGACGGTTCGGCCTGCAGCCCACGGCGATCCGGTCGACGGGCCCGGATCGATCGTTTCCCGACACTCTTTGATCGGATGCCGGAAGCGGGCGGAATCGGGAGGGCTAAGCTCGGCGCGTCATCTCGGAAAGAGTGGTCATGCTGCCGCACCAGAGCTCCATCGTCCTCGCGATCACCCTCGGCCTCGCCGCACCGGCGCTCGCGGCCGATGGGTTTCGCCTGTCCAGCACGTCCGTGGCCGAAGGCGAGACGCTGGCGGCGGCGCAGGTCTTCAGCGGGTTCGGCTGCCGCGGAGGCAACCAATCGCCGCAACTGTCATGGTCGGGCGCACCGGCGGGAACGAAGAGCTTCGCCGTGACCGCCTATGATCCCGATGCGCCGACAGGATCGGGCTGGTGGCACTGGAACGTCGTGAACATCCCGGCCGACACGACGGCGTTGCGGGCCGGCGCGAGCGGCGCGAGCGCATTGCCGAAAGGATCCGTGGAGGTCCGCAACGATTACGGGGCGTCCGGCTTCGGCGGCGCGTGTCCCCCGCCGGGTGAAGTCCACCGCTACGTCTTCACCATCTATGCCCTCGACGTCGACAAGCTCGACCTGCCGAAGGACGCGAGCAACGCCCTGGCCGGGTTCATGACCCGCGCCCATGCGAAGGCGAAGGCCAGCATCACGGCCCTCTACGGCCGCTGACGATGGGCCGGCCGCCCCCCGTGCCCGCATGGGGACGGCCTGCGGGACCGCGACGGGAGACGGAGTTTGCGGGGGCGGCCTCGGCGCCCTAGATAAGGGTGGAGCCTTCCCGCGGCTCGGATTGCTCCATGGCCGTCGTCCTCGACCTCCTCAGCGCCGACCGGCGCCCGCGCCATCCCGAGAAGGCGCATCGGCCGGACAGCCCCGTCCAGCGCAAGCCGGACTGGATCCGCGTGAAGGCGCCGGGCTCGCCCCGCTGGGCCGAGACCAACCGCATCGTGCGCGACAACGGCCTGGTCACGGTCTGCGAGGAGGCGGGCTGCCCCAACATCGGCGAGTGCTGGGAGAAGAAGCACGCGACCTTCATGATCATGGGCGACACCTGCACGCGGGCCTGCGCCTTCTGCAACGTGCGGACGGGCCTGCCCGAGGCGCTCGACGCCGGCGAGCCGTCCCGCGTCGCCGACGCGGTCGCGACGCTCGGCCTCGCCCACGTCGTCGTCACGTCCGTCGACCGCGACGACCTCCCGGACGGCGGGGCCGCGCATTTCGCCGACGTGATCCGCCTCATCCGCGAGCGCTCGCCGGCCACGACGATCGAGATCCTGACGCCGGACTTCCTGCGCAAGGAGGGGGCCCTCGAGGTGGTGGTCGCGGCCCGGCCGGACGTGTTCAACCACAACCTCGAGACGGTGCCCTCCAAGTACCTGACCGTGCGGCCCGGCGCCCGCTACTTCCACTCGATCCGCCTCCTGCAGCGCGCCAAGGAGCTGGACCCGACGGTGTTCACCAAGTCCGGCATCATGGTCGGGCTCGGCGAGGAGCGGACGGAGGTGCTGCAGCTGATGGACGATCTGCGCTCGGCCGAGGTCGACTTCCTGACCATCGGCCAGTACCTGCAGCCGACCCGCAAGCACCACCCGGTGATCCGCTTCGTGCCGCCAGACGAATTCAAGGGCTACGAGACCACGGCCTACGCCAAGGGCTTCGGCCTCGTGTCGGCGACGCCGCTCACGCGCTCGTCCCACCATGCCGGGGAGGATTTCGCCCGCCTGAAGGCCGCCCGCCGGGCGGCGCTGCCGGCCTGACGCGATGCCCTCCTTCAAGACCACGCGCCGGGTCCCGCACTCGGCCCAGCAGATGTACGACCTCGTGGCCGACGTCGAGCGCTACCCCGAGTTCCTGCCGCTCTGCACGGGGCTGCGCGTGCTGCGCCGGACCCGGGACGGCGAGCGCGACGCGATCGTCGCCGAGATGAGCGTCGGCTACAAGGCGATCTCCGAGCGGTTCACCACCAAGGTGACGCTCGACCCGGAGGCCCACGACATCCACGTGTCCTACGTCGACGGGCCCTTCAAGTATCTCGAGAACCGCTGGGAGTTCCGGCCGGACCCGGCCGGGTCCGCGATCCATTTCGCGATCGACTACGAGTTCCGCTCGCTCGCCCTCGGGCTCCTCATGGGCTCGATGTTCGACCGGGCGTTCCGCAAGTTCGCGGACGCGTTCGAGCGCCGGGCCGACGCCGTCTACGGCCCCGCCACGACCTGACCTCCGCACGGCACGCGCCGGCTGCGCCACGCGCTGCGCCACCCCTTTCCCCCTCTCGAGGCCGACCCGCACCGTGACTGCGCCATCCGACGCCCGCCCCGCCTTCGTGACCGGCCTGTCGGCGCTCGCGGCCGACCACGACCTGATCTTCTGCGACGTCTGGGGCGTCCTGCACGACGGCCTCACGGCCTTCCCGGAGGCGGGAGCCGCCCTGCGCCGGTTCCGGGAGGGCGGGGGGCGGGTCGTGCTCGTCTCGAACGCGCCGCGGCCGGCCCCGTCCGTCGTCGCCCAGCTCGACGATTACGGCGTTCCCAGAGAGGCTTACGACGATGTCGTGACGTCCGGCGACGTCACCCGCGCCCTCATCGCGGAGCAGGGACCCGGGCGCCTGTACCACCTCGGCCCGCCCCGCGACCTCGGCCTGTTCGAGGGGCTGGACTCGCCGCTCGTGCCCTTCGAGGAGGCGGACTTCGTGGTCTGCACCGGCCTCTTCGAGGACGAGAGCGAGACCGTCGACGATTACGGCGCCACCCTCCAGGCCATGAAGGCGCGCGACCTCTTCCTGATCTGCGCCAATCCCGACATCGTCGTCGAGCGGGGAGACCGGCTGATCCTCTGCGCCGGCGCCCTGGCGGCCGCCTACGACGCGATCGGCGGCCGCACCGTCACGGGCGGCAAGCCCCACCGGCCGATCTACGAGGCGGCCCTGGCACGCGGCGCGGCCCTCCTCGGCCGCACGCCCGATCCGTCCCGGATCCTCGCCGTCGGCGACGCGATCCGCACCGACATCGCCGGCGCACGCGATTTCGGCATCCACGCCCTCCTCGTCGCGCGCGGCATCCACGCGGCCGATTTCGGCTACCGCGAGGGACAGCTCGACTCCGCGCTCGGCCTCGCCTGGCTCGGCGACCAGTCGCACCAGCCGAACGCGGTCGCCCCCGCCCTCGTCTGGTAGCGCCTCAGGCGAAGATCTCGTCGACGGTTCCCTGGCTCGCCGCGTCGGCGCGCGGCCCCTCCACCAGCAGGATCTCGCTGCGGACGGCGTCCACCACCGTCCGGCGGCGCAGGACGCCGTCGCCGTCCGCGATCCGCACCGTGTCCACGAACCGGACGAGGCGCTCGGACAGGTCGTCGAGGGCCGCATGGACGCGGTCGAGCCGTTGTCCGGCGAGGTCCTGGAAGGAGCAGGCCTCGAGGATGGTGGTGACGCGCTCCGTGACCGTGGCGCGGAAATCCGCCTCCGGGCCGGCGAAGTCCAGGATCGATTCGGAGGCCGCGATGATGTCGTGCACGGCCCCTTCCGCCGTGAGGCGTACCGCCCGCAGGTCGTCCTGGACGGCCGGCAGCGTCTCGCCGCCGGTCGTGCCGGGCCGGAGCGCCGCGATCGCCTGCCGGAGACGCTCCACGTAGCGGGCGACCGCCTCGATCTCGCTGGCGACCGCGCCGAGCGTCGGGCCGGGACCGCGGCGATCGGCCTCCGTCAGCTCGAGGGGCGCGAGCTGCCGCCGCAGGGTCAGGCGAACGCGCCGCATGTCGCTTCGATCTTGCTTCGGAGCGTCGCTGCGTTGAACGGCTTGACGATGTAGTTGCTGGCCCCGGCCTTTCGGGCGGCCAGCACGTTGGCGGTGCTCGATTCCGCCGTGACCATGATGAAGGGCGTCTCGCAGAGCTCGGCGTCGGCCCGGATGTGGCCGAGGAGCTCGAAGCCCGTCATGGGCACCATGTTCCAGTCCGAGATGACCAGCCCGTGGCGGCGCGCCCGCAGCAGCTGCAGGGCGGATTCGCCGTCGGCCGCATCGTCGACGTCCTCGAAGCCGAGCTGCTTGAGGAGGTTGCGCAGGATGCGGACCATCGTCGGGAAGTCGTCCACGACGAGGATGGGCATGCCCGGGTCGGACGCCATGACGGGTTCTCGAGGTCTCGTGCGGACGCTTCGGCCTAGAGGAACGGGGTTGCCAGGGCGTTAAGCGGACGCCGGCGGCTCCTCCTTCCGCCGCCTGCGGCCTTGTATCCGGGGCCGTGCCGGTGTAGGGGGCTCCCTCGCGTTTGCCTCGGCCGGGGGCTGAACGGACGGCCTTCCTCGCATCGTCGCTGGGTCTGGCAGGGTCTTCGGGCCCGTTGTCCCGTGTTCCCGCCTTCGAAGAACCGCTCGAGCCCTCCCGGCTCGAAGGGCTTGGCGCCGGGCGGCGCGCGACGAGCGGACGGGCATATGCCCGGCCGCCTTACAGGAACAGGGGCTCATGCCACTCTACGAACACGTTTTCCTGGCGCGCCAGGATGTGACCTCGCAGCAGGTCGAGGCCATGGTCGAGCAGTTCAAGACCGTGATCGAGGCCGGCGGCGGCGTCATCGCCAAGGCCGAGATGTGGGGCGTCAAGTCCCTCGCCTACCGGCTGAAGAAGAACCGCAAGGCGCATTTCACCCTGCTCGCGCTCGACACCCCGGCCGCGGCCGTGGCCGAGATGGAGCGGCAGATGCGTATCAACGAGGACATCCTCCGCTTCATGACCATCAAGGTCGAGGAGATCGAGGAAGGTCCGTCGACGATGATGCAGAAGCGCGACCGCGACGACCGCAAGGACCGCGAGCGCCGGCGTCGGGACGAGGAAGGTTACGGATACGGCGCGCCCCAGGGCGAAGCCGTCGAGGGAGTCTGAGCCATGGCGGCTATCGGTGGTGCGACGACGGGTGGAGCGGCCGGCGGCGGACGTCGTCCCTTCTTCCGCAGGCGGAAGACCTGCCCCTTCTCCGGCCCGAACGCGCCGAAGATCGACTACAAGGACGTGAAGCTCCTGTCCCGCTACGTGTCGGAGCGCGGCAAGATCGTGCCGTCCCGCATCACGGCGGTCTCGGCCAAGAAGCAGCGCGAGCTCGCCCAGGCCATCAAGCGGGCCCGCTTCCTCGGCCTCCTGCCCTACGTCATCCAGTAGCCTGCAGTAGGCCTGCCGGAGCGGCGTTCCGCCGCTTCGATATCGACCGGACCGGGCGCCAGCGCCCGGTTCGCGCTGGGGCGGTCCGGCCGCCCCTAACCCCGCGGGCTCCTCCGCGGCGGGACAGCGGGATCCATGGCGTCACTCATCCTCCTCGGCCTCGGTGCCGGCCTCGCGGCCGCCCTCCTCTTCGGGACGGTCGCCGTTGGCGCGCCCCTGGCCGTGATCCTCTGCTATCTCGCGCCGCTCCCGATCGTCATTGCGACGCTCGGCTGGCATCGGCAGGTCGGCCTTCTCGCCTGTTTCGTGGGCGCGTCCGCCCTCGCTCTCGCGCTGCGATCGAGCGCCGGCACAGCCTTCCTCTTCGGCCCCGCGCTCCCGGCCTGGCTCCTCGCGTGCCTCGTGCTCACGGGCCGTGCGCTCGCCGGGCCGGACGGCGTCGTGCGCACGGCCTGGCTGGCACCCGGCGCCGTCCTCTTCGCGACCGGGCTCGCCGGAGCCTTCCTGGCCGTCGCGGCGGCCGTCGGCCTGGGTCAGGGCGACGCGACGGACTTCGAGGCCGTCCTTCGCCGGGCGACGGTCGCCATCCTCTCCTCCGACATCGGCCTGGGCGGCCGGGTGTCCGGCGGAGAGCCGAATGCGGGGGCGAGCGCCACCTTCGTGAACCTGCTGGTGCTCGTCGCGCCTGCCGTGGCGGCGGCGGCCTTCGCGGTGGGGCTCGCCGCCAACCTCTGGCTCGGCGCCAAGACGGCGGCGCTGTCGGGCCGCCTTCCCCGCCCCTGGTCGTCCCTTCCCGAGACGCAGATGCCCCGGATCGCCCTCGGCGTCGCCGGTTTCGCGATCGTGCTGTGTCTCCTGTCGGGCTGGCCGGCGATCCTCGGCCGCGCCCTCGCGGGCGGCCTCGCGATGGCCTTCGCGCTGGGCGGCCTCGCCCTCCTGCACGCCGCGACCCGCGGCCGTTCGGGGCGGGGCGCCATCCTGTTCATGACCTACGTGCTGACCCTGTTCTTCGGCGGCACCGTCCTGCCCATCCTCGCGCTCGCCGGCATGGTCGACAGCGCGACGACCCTCCGGCGCCGGTTTCCGCCGCCGCCGCCCACCCCCCGACCCTGATCGAAGGAGAAGACCCATGGAAGTGATCCTGCTCGAACGCGTGGCCAAGCTCGGCCAGATGGGCGAGACCGTGCGCGTGAAGGACGGCTACGCCCGCAACTTCCTGCTGCCGCGCAACAAGGCCCTCCGCGCCACCAAGGTGAACAAGGAGCATTTCGAGACGCAGCGCGTGCAGCTCGAGGCGCGCAACCTCGAGCGTCGCCAGGACGCCGAGAAGGTCGGCGAGACGCTCGACGGCAAGACGTTCACGCTGATCCGTCAGGCCGGCGACACCGGCGTCCTGTACGGCTCGGTCTCCACCCGCGACCTCGCCGACGCCGTGACCGGCGAAGGCTTCTCGGCCTCGCGCGACCAGTTCGTGCTGAACACGCCCATCAAGACGCTGGGCCTGCACACGGTGCCCGTCCAGCTGCACCCGGAGGTGCAGGTCGGCGTGGTCGTGAACGTCGCCCGGTCGCCGGAAGAGGCCGAGCGTCAGGCGCGCGGCGAGAGCGTGCTCGAGCGCGAGGAGTTCAATCTCGACGATCTCGGCCTCGAGGTCGGCGCGGCGCTCGCCGAGGCCGGCGACCGCGTCGAGCTCTGATCGAAACGGGACGCCGCGGTCTCGCGGCGTCCCTCAATCCGGCCGGCCTTCGCCGTAGTTGCGTTCGCGGCAGCGATAGCCCGCGAAACAGGCCCGGTCGTCCCGCGTCTCGACCGTGATCGGGCCGGTGAGGAGATCGCGCTCGCAGAACTGCTGGTCGCGCACCAGCCGGTCGTAGCCGTAGGGACCCGTCCGCACGACGAGCGCGCCGCGCCTGGCGACCAGCGCTCCCAGCTCCGAGCAGGTGAAGTCCGACGCCCGGACGCGGTCCGTCGGCTCGTTGGCCGGCAACGGCTGTGCCTCGGCCGAGCCGGCTGCAGCCAGGACCAGAGCGAGAAGCGCGACGGGGGCGGAGCGACGCATGCCCGTGTCTTGGCCCGAAGCCGATCGTCTCGCAAGGGCTTCGCGCGCGTCGTCGTTCCTGCTATGTTCGCCGAGACTCGGGGCCGTCACGCGCACGTCACGTTTCGCGACCGGCGTCGAGTCCGGCCTGTTGAGGGTCGTGGGAAACGGGGAGTGAGGCTTTCCGGAGCCTGTGCCCGGGACCGAATCGACGCATCGGGATCGCCCCTTCGCCGCCGCCGGACACGATGCCAGCCACAGCCACCGCCCTTTCCCGGTTCGAGACGCCCGCCCGCGACTACCGGGAGCAGCCGAACAACACGGAGGCCGAACAGGCCCTTCTCGGCGCGATCCTGGTCAACAACGACGCGTTCTACCGGGTCTCGGACTTCCTGACGCCGGAGCACTTCTTCCAGCCGGTGCATCGCAAGATCTTCGAGGTCGCCGCGACCCTCATCAAGGCCGGCAAGGTCGCGACGCCCGTGACGCTGCGCACCCATGTCGGCGAGCTCGATCTCGGCGGCCTCACGCTGCCGCAATACCTCGCCCGCCTCGCCGCCGAGGCGACGACCGTGATCAACGCCGAGGATTACGGCCGCACGATCTACGACCTCGCGATCCGGCGCGCCCTGATCGGGATCGGCGAGGAGGTCGTGAACGTCGCCTACGAGGCGGCCGTCGAGAATTCGCCCCGCGACCAGATCGAGACGGCCGAGAAGCAGCTCTACGAGCTGGCCGAGACGGGGCGAGCCAATTCCGGCTTCCAGCGCTTCTCGGACGCGCTGACGCACGCGATCGACATGGCGGCGGCCGCGTTCAAGCGCGACGGCAAGCTGTCGGGCGTCTCGACCGGCCTGCAGGACCTCGACCGACAGATGGGCGGCCTGCAATCCTCCGACCTGATCGTCCTCGCCGGCCGGCCCGGCATGGGCAAGACCGCGCTCGCGACCAACATCGCCTTCAACATCGCCAAGGCCTACCAGGGCGACAAGCAGCCGGACGGCTCCATCAAGACCGTGAACGGGGGCATCGTCGGCCTGTTCTCGCTCGAAATGTCGGCCGAGCAA
>JAEUAC010000074.1 GCA_019695455.1 Methylorubrum extorquens
TCCAGGTTCTGTCCCGCCGGACCAAGAACAACCCGGTGCTGATCGGCGAGCCCGGCGTCGGCAAGACGGCGATCGTCGAGGGGCTGGCCCTGCGCATCGTCGACGGCGACGTGCCCGAGAGCCTCAAGGACAAGAGCCTGCTCGCCCTCGACCTCGGCGCTCTGATCGCGGGCGCGAAATTCCGCGGCGAATTCGAGGAGCGGCTGAAGGCGGTGCTGTCCGAGGTGACGGCGGCGGCCGGCGGCATCATCCTGTTCATCGACGAGATGCACACTCTCGTCGGCGCCGGAAAGGCCGACGGCGCCATGGACGCCTCGAACCTGCTCAAGCCCGCGCTCGCCCGCGGCGAGCTGCACTGCGTCGGCGCGACCACGCTCGACGAGTACCGCAAGCACGTCGAGAAGGACGCGGCGCTCGCCCGCCGCTTCCAGCCGGTCTTCGTCTCGGAGCCCACCGTGGAGGACACCGTCTCGATCCTGCGCGGGATCAAGGAGAAGTACGAGCAGCACCACGGCGTCCGCATCCAGGATTCCGCCCTGGTCGCCGCCGCCACCCTGTCGAACCGCTACATCACCGACCGCTTCCTGCCCGACAAGGCGATCGACCTGATGGACGAGGCCGGCTCGCGCCTGCGCATGCAGGTCGACTCGAAGCCCGAGGAGCTGGACAACCTCGACCGCGAGATCGTGCGCCTGAAGATCGAGGGCGAGGCCCTGAAGAAGGAGACCGATTCGGCTTCGCGCGACCGGCTCGCCCGGCTCGAGCGGGAGTTGGCCGACCTCGAGGAGCAGTCGGCCACCATTACCTCGCGGTGGAAGGCGGAGAAGGACAAGCTCGGCGCCGCCGCCGAACTGAAGAAGAAGCTCGACGAGGCGCGCAACGACCTGGCCTCCGCCCAGCGGCAGGGCCAGTACCAGCGCGCGGGCGAGCTCGCCTACGGCGTGATCCCCGGGCTGGAGAAGCGGCTCGCCGAGATCGAGGCGGCGGCCGAAGGCGCGGTCGCGCGCGACGGTATGGTCGAGGAGGCGGTGACGCCGGCTCACATCGCGGGCGTCGTCTCGCGCTGGACGGGAATCCCGGTCGAGTCGATGCTCGAGGGCGAACGCGAGAAGCTGCTCGGCATGGAGGCGGCGATCGGCCGTCGCGTCGTCGGCCAGCGCGAGGCCGTTGAGGCGGTCTCGACCGCGGTCCGGCGGGCGCGCGCCGGCCTGCAGGATCCGCACCGGCCGATCGGCTCGTTCATGTTCCTCGGGCCGACGGGCGTCGGCAAGACGGAGCTGACGAAGGCGCTCGCCGCCTTCCTCTTCGACGACGAGGCCGCGCTCGTGCGCATCGACATGTCCGAGTACATGGAGAAGCACTCCGTCGCCCGGCTGATCGGCGCTCCTCCCGGCTATGTCGGCTACGAGGAGGGCGGCGCGCTCACGGAGGCGGTGCGGCGCCGGCCCTATCAGGTCGTGCTCTTCGACGAGATCGAGAAGGCGCATCCCGACGTGTTCAACGTGCTCCTCCAGGTGCTCGACGACGGGCGCCTGACGGACGGCCAGGGGCGGACGGTCGACTTCCGGAACGTGCTCATCGTGATGACGTCGAACCTCGGCTCGGAATACCTCGTGAACCAGCCCGAGGGGCAGGACACGGACGTGGTCCGGGAGGACGTGATGAACGTCGTCCGACACCATTTCCGGCCGGAATTCCTCAACCGGGTCGACGAGATCATCCTGTTCCACCGCCTGCAGCGGTCGGAGATGGGCGCGATCGTCGACATCCAGATGGGTCGCCTGCAGCGGCTCCTCGAGGAGCGCAAGATCGCCGTCACGCTGGACCCGACCGCGCGCGGCTGGCTCGCCGAGCGGGGCTACGATCCCGCCTACGGCGCGCGGCCCCTGAAGCGCGTCATCCAGAAGAACGTGCAGGATCCCCTCGCGGAGATGATCCTGGCCGGCGACGTCCACGACGGGGATGCCGTCCCGGTCACGCTGGGCCCGGGCGGCCTGATGCTGGGCGACGTGACCGTCACGAAGGAGCGCCGTCCCCAGGGCGTCGCCCTGAACTGACGCCCCTCGCCCCGACCGGGCGGGCGCATTCCGGTGCGCCCGTCCGTCCCGGCACGGCCGCCGCGGCCGTGCCCTCCCGTTCTCCTGGGCCGGATCGATGAAGACCTCGGACGCCGACATCCTGATCGTACCGGGCCTCACGGGCTCCGGTCCCGAGCATTGGCAGACCCGCTGGGAGCAGAAGCTCTCCACGGCCCGCCGCGTCGAGCAGGAGGATTGGGACAGCCCCGACCTCGCGACCTGGACGGGGCAGCTCGTCCGCGACGTGTCGGCCGCGACCCGCCCCGTGATCCTCGTCGCGCATAGCTGCGGGGTGCCGACGGTGGTGCACGCGGCGGCCCGTTTTCCGGACGGCCTCGTGCGCGGCGCCTATCTCGTCGGGCTTCCGGACGTCGAGCGGGAGGATCTCCCGGAGGCGATCCGACGCGCCTTCGCGCCGCTGCCGCGGGCGCCCCTGCCCTTCCCGTCGCTCCTCGTCGCGAGCCGCGACGATCCGTACTGCACCTACGAGCGGGCGGAGGACTTCTCCTACGCCTGGGGCGCGGCGCTCGTGGATGCCGGGATGTCGGGCCACCTCAACACCGCGTCCGGCCACGGTCCCTGGCCCGAGGGCCTCATGCGCTTCGCGGGCTTCCTCAGGCAGCTCTGAGCTCGCAGCCGCGCGGCGCATCCCTGACCACGGGAGCCGCGACGAGCGTCGCCTCGAGCTCGCGGATCTCGCGGTCCAGCTCGACGAGGCGCGCCGGGATGGTCTCGGGATCCAGCTGAACGATGCCCCGCAGGCTCGCCCGCATCCGCATCTTGAAGTCGAGTTCGTCCCGCAGCATCGCGCCCTCCGTCCGGTCTGGATCGCCGAGGAAGATTGCCGCCGGGTTAGCGCCGCATCGGTGCCGCCGCGCACATGCCCGACGCGACGCCGATCCCGGCTGGGCGTGACTTCGCCGCCATACTCCCTTCCGCCGGGACCAGGCGACGGGGGGGCTGACCGCGCCGCGCGGGCCTGAAACGCAGAAGGCCGCCCGGTGGGGCGGCCTTCGTCGGGTGCGACGATCGGATCGATCAGCGCGAGTAGAACTCGACCACGAGGTTCGGTTCCATCTGGACGGGGTACGGCACCTCGGTCAGGCCGGGGATGCGCGCGAACCGGGCCACCATCTTCTGGTGATCGACGTCGATGTAGTCCGGCACGTCGCGCTCGGCGAGCTGGGAGGCCACGACCACGACCTCGAGCTGCTTGGAGGCGTCCTTCACCTCGATCACGTCGCCGACCTTCACGAGGTAGGACGGGATGTTCACCCGGCGGCCGTTCACCTTGACGTGCCCGTGGTTGACGAACTGGCGGGCCGCGAACGGCGTGGCCACGAACTTCGACCGGTACACGACGGCGTCGAGGCGACGCTCGAGCAGGCCGATCAGGTTCTCGCCCGAATCGCCCTTCATGCGGATCGCCTCGAAGTAGTACCGGCGGAACTGCTTCTCGGTGATGTTCGCGTAGTAGCCCTTCAGCTTCTGCTTGGCGCGCAGCTGCGTGCCGAAGTCGGACATCTTGCCCTTGCGGCGCTGTCCGTGCTGGCCGGGGCCGTATTCGCGGCGATTGACGGGGCTCTTCTGGCGGCCCCAGATGTTCTGGCCCATGCGGCGGTCGAGCTTGTGCTTCGCCGTGACTCTCTTCGACATCGCGTGTCCTCTGTTCGCAGAATGCGAGGAACGCGCCCTCCTCTTCCCTCGCGGGACGACAGAGCCGGCCGGGCCGGATCGCGGGTGCGCAAAACAACACGCGCGACCGAGAGGCCGCGCGCTGGCCGTCTCTCTAGCGGCGACGGGGCCGGAAAGTCAACGCGTTTCAGTCCCGCGAAAACGGGACCGGCAGGACGACGGCGTGCGGCAGGCCGCGGGCCGCGAGGGCGGCCCGGAGCGCGGGCCCGAGGCCCGTGCCGCCCGTGAACACCGCCAGGCGGTCGCCGTCGGACGCCCGCGTCGCCGGTCCGGCCAGCTCGGCGGCGCGCCGCGCGATGGCGGGCGCGGGGTCGATCCAGGCGACGGGCCAGGGCGCGAGGCCTTCCATGCGGGCGCGCAGCAGGGGGTAATGCGTGCAGGCGAGGACGACCACGTCCGTCCTGGCGCCGTCCCGGTCGACGAAGCAGGGCGCGATGGCGGCCGAGAGCGCCTCGTCCGGGACGGGCAGGCCGGCGAGCTCGGCCTCCGCATACCCGGCCAGCACGCGCGAGCCGACGAGATCCACGCGGCAATCCCCGGCATAGGCCTCAATCAGGCCGCGCGTGTAGTCGCGCTCCACCGTGCCGGGCGTCGCGAGCACCGTGAAGCGCCGCGTGCGGGAGGCGGAGGCGGCCGGCTTGATGGCCGGCACCGTGCCGACGAAGGGCAGGTCGAACCGGCGGCGCAGGTGCGGGAGGACCAGGGTCGCCATGGTGTTGCAGGCGACGACGACCAGGTCCGGCCGATGCACGGCGAGAAGCCGCTCCGCCACCAGGAGGCACCGGGCGACCATCGCGTCGGGAGCGAGCGCGCCGTAGGGGAAGGCCGCGTCGTCGGCCGCGTAGACGATGTCCGCGTCCGGCCGCAGCCGCATCAGCTCGGCGAGCACCGTCAGGCCGCCGAGGCCCGAATCGAGCACGAGGATCCGGGGCGCGACGGCGGGCATGGGGCAGGGACGCGAAGCGGTTCCGGCGAGAAGGTCGGCGAGCATCATGGCACGATCGGTCCGGCACGGCCCATCGGCGGGTCTGGACCCGCAGACGGACGGATGCCGCAGATTAGACGCGTCCCGTTAACGGCCCGTACGCCTCAAGGGCGCGCGCCGCCCGAGAACACCTGCAGGACGACGGCCCCGGCCGCGATCAGGCCGAGGCCGACGAGCGACGGCGCGTCGAGGCGCTGGCCATGGACCAGCCAGGCGACCAGCGTGACGAGCACGATGCCGATCCCGGACCACAGGCCGTAGGCGATGCCGATCGGAACGGTGCGCAGCGCGAGCGACAGGCAGAAGAACGCGATCCCGTAGCCCGCGACCGCGAGGAGCGACGGACCGATCCGCGTGAAGCCGTCGGCGCTCTTCAGGGCCGCCGTCGCGATCACCTCGGCGACGATGGCGACGCCGAGATACGCCGCCGCCCATCCCTGCATCAGACCGGAAGGGAGCGGGCCGCCGCGTCGGCCGCCCGCTCTCCCTCGAGGAAGGCGCCGCCGGCCGTCATGGCGCCGCCCTCCGCGGCGCTGGCCTCGCCGGCCAGCCAGATCCGGCCGCCGATCGGGGTGCGCAAGGCGGCACGCGCCGCGAACCGGCCGGGCTTCGCCACGGAGTAGCTCCCGCGCGCATAGGGGTCGGTCCACCAATCGGCGAGCACGCCCCCGGTCACGGCCCGGCCGATCGTCGGCTCCGTGATGGCGGCGAGCCGCTCGATCGCGTGGTCGACGGCCGTCCGCTCGCCCGCCTGGCAGAGCGAGCGGGCGAAGTCGCCGCCGCAATAGGCGATGACGAGGTCGCGACCGAAGGGCCACACCTCGAAGCTGGTCGTCGCTGCGGCGCTCTCGAGGTCGATCGCGTCGGCCAACTGCGCCGCGTCGAACCGCGTGCGGTCGAGCTTCAGCGCGATCTTCGTGTAGGCGCCGGTGCCGATGCCGTCGATCGCGTCTCGCAGCGGGGCCGGCAGGCCCGGCTCGAACGCGATCCCGCCCGCCCCGAGCA
>JAEUAC010000095.1 GCA_019695455.1 Methylorubrum extorquens
GTCGTCGTCCTCGGGATCGGCGGGCTCGTCCTCGTCGTCGTCGCCGGCGTCACCGCCGATCGGCGTGGTCCCGTCGCCCGGTTCGGCCACGTCCGGCTCGTCCTCGTCCGAGACCTGGAAGATGTCCTCCGGCAGGCCGGTCAGCCCGGTGTTGCGGGCGACGATGTCCGAGAAGCTCTGCCCGTCGACGAAGTTCTCGTAGAAGTCGAAGTTGTCGAACCGTTCGAGGTAGTAGAAGCGGTCGCCCTCCTGCAGCCGGTCCAGCTGCTCGTGGAGGACCACCCAGAAGGTCTGCCCGACCATGCCGCCGTTGACGTGCGTCTCGGCCAGGCCCCCGACCCAGAGGTCGACCCTGTCGATGCCCGACACGATCTCGCTGCCGTTCGGACCATCGTGCAGCGCGATGTCCGGGTTCGCGGCCACGAAGGCCGCGATCTCGGCGGGCGTGTCCAGGACGAGGTCCGGGTACGCCTGCTTGAACTGGGCGATGACCGCATCGCTCAGCCCGTTGCGCGCCTGGAAGTCCTCCCAGGACGCGTAGGGATCGAGGGACCCGGCGAAGCCGACCGCCTCCCGGACGTACGGATCGGTCGAGGCCTTCAGGTCCGCCCGGACCTGGTTGAGGGTGCCGATCCCGACGTCGCGGCCGCGGGCGACGTTGAACGCGAACAGGTCGGCGTTGATGCGGACGAGATCGTTGCGCACCGCGTCGACGATGTTGAAGTCGACCTCCTCGGCGGCCTGCGTGGCGATGCCGCCCAGGATCGACCCGGCCCCGAGTTGGGCGTAGCCGGGCTGCGGGACGTAGCCGGGAGGCAGCGGTCCCGTGAAGGCGTCGGCCGCGTTCGTCGGGTTCAGGAAGGCGTCGAAGAGGGCGACGTCCCGGGGCTGGCCGTCGGCGTCCAGCACGGTGAGGGTCTGCCCGATGAGGGAATGCCCCACCCGGTACACGGCGGATGCGAACTCGTGGCTGATCCGGGCGTCGACGGTGTCGTGGTATTCCACGAAGCCGTGGCTTCCGTCGCCGCGCATGCCGCCCAGGAGCGCGTCGGCGAACTCGGTGTAGACCACGCGCTGGTACTCGGCCTCGTTCATCATCTTGGCCGCCTGGAAGGTCTCCTCCGGCGTGCCGTCGAACCCGGCCGCGTCCAGCTGGTCGACGTGGAAGTTGTGGTTGCGCGCCCAGACCGTGTGCATCGCGGTCAGGGAGACGTTCTCGTTGGCGCGACCGTCGCCGGCGACGAAGTGGTCGAGCACCCCGATGAAGGGGTTCGTGTCGAGCAGCAGCGCGTGGCCGCTGCCCATGAAGTTCGAGACGAGCGCGCTGAGGACGTCCGGATCGTAGGCTCCGGTCTCCTCGTCGAAGAGGGACCCGGTCGTCGTCGCCGACAGGGCGTAGTTCGAGTAGTAGTCCCGGAAGCTGACGGCACCGCCGGGCAGCGACGCGTCCCGGAAGACGGTGTCCGCCTGCCAATGGTGCTGGATCACCTCCCGCAGCGTCGGCAGCAGGTCGAACTCGGGGTTCGACGGATCCGGGCGGCCCATCAGGATGCGGTCGCCCACGCCGCCCTGGCCGTCGCTGACGCGGAGCAGCTGACCCACGAGCTCGTGCGAACCGTAGGCCTGGTTCTGATCGACGAACGGCGACGTCTTGTTGAGGTGCTGCGGCACTCCCGCCGCGTCGACGGAGTCCACGGCGCCCCGCGTCAGGTCGGCGGGGTTGTCGGTGCCCGGCGCGCGCCCGGAGCCCGGGCCGCCGATCTCGATGGTTCCGTTGGCCGAGTCCTTGGGGAGGAAGTCGAGCCCGTGGTCGAAATACTGGCCGAACGCCATGAAGAAGATGTTGGCGTCTCCGGCCTGCTTGGGCAGGTCGGCCTCCTGGGCTCCGAGCACGTTGCTGATGGCGCGGGCGTCCAGACCGTCGAAGATCGGGTTGACGGCCCGGTTGCCCGTCGCCGCGTCGAACTCGCCGTACCGCGCCTCGGTGAGGCGGATGAACGGCTGGTCCGCCGAGCCCCATTCGGGATGGGCGACGTTGTTGCCGGTTCCGGTGAGGTCGCGGACGCCGGTCGAGCCGTTCGTGTCGTCGTCATCCTCGAAGGCCGGGCGACCCTGCACCAGGTTCTTCAGGCCGGCGAGGTCGGACGCGGTGAGCGTGAAGCCACCGGGCTCGGAGTCTCCGGGCTCGTCGGTGCCCGGTTCCGGGCCGTCGCCGGGCGAGACCTCGAACGTCGGCGTGCCCGTGCTCGAGAAGCTGACGCTGTGCGCGCCGTTGGAGAGCGTCGTCAGTCCGTTCGCCTGCGTGACCGCGTAGTCGGCGAGCGTCGCGCCGGGCGCGAGCTCGATGACGTCCTGCGGCCGGAGCGTGCCGACGATCGTGTCCGTCCCGCCGTTCGAGCGGAAGACGATGCGGTGGGCCGACGACAGGCCGGCGATGTCGACCGTGTCGTCGCCGCCCGTGCCCTCGACCGTGATGGTGTTGAGGTTCAGGCTCGTCGTCGTGAAGTCGCCGAAGATCTGGACGGTGTCGCCGATGCCGGCCCCGCCGCCCGTCGGCCCGCTCGGCCCCGAGACGAGCCTCGTGCCGATCTGGATCTCCTCGATCTCGCGCAGTTCGGCGATCACGCTCGCGTTGGTCGTGCCGTTGCGGGTGACGACGATCTCCGTGCCCGGGTTGAGCCCCGCGAGAGCGTTGCCGGCCGCGCTCCAGGCATCGCGGGTGTAGACGCGGAACGTCTCCGGAAGGATCGCGGCGCCGTTCACCACGAAGGTGTCGCCGACCGCCCCCTCCGTGCCGCCGTCGACCACGTCGCGCCCGTCGTTGCCGAACAGCGTCGCGTTCCAGGTGATGCTGTCGTTGCCGGCGCCCGCGTTGATCGCGTCGTTGCCCGTCCCTCCCTGGAGGACGTCGTCCCCGGCGAGCGCGTTCACCGTGTCGGCGCCGCCGTTCGCCAGGATGACGTCCGCGCCCGCCGTGCCGGCGAGCACGGTGCCGAGGTTCGATCCGTTGATCACGTCGCCGACCACGTCCGTGGCGGCGGAGAAGACGCGCTCCGCGTAGCCGCCGCCGTCGGTGAAGGCCACGGCGACGCGCAGCTGCTGGCCGACCTGGGCTTGCTGGGGCGTGAAGGACGGCCCGGTTGCGCCGGCGATGTCGGTCCAGGTCGAGCCGCCGTTCGAGGACGACTGCCACTGGAACTGGAAGGCCGCCGGGAGGCCGTTCGCATCGGAGATGCCGGAGACCGACGCCGTGAGCACGCCCAATTCCGTCGGCGACGTGTCGCTGACCCCGGGCGAGCCGGTCGCCGCGACGTTGACCAGGAAGACCGCGCCGTCGGCGAACTGCGCGCGTTCGACGTTCCGCAGCGTATCGACTCCGTCGGAGATCGCGATGGCGGGGTCGTTCCCGAAGCCCGTATGGGCGACGGTGAACGTCCCGTCGCCGAGGTTCGTCACGGTGTAGTTGGCGCGGACGTCCGCGAACGCGGCCGTGTCGATGTCGGCGCCCGGAGCCGCCGTCAGGACCTCCCGCACGATGTGCATCTGCGACGGGTTGATCACGCGCTCGGTGAGCAGTTCGAACAGCGAGCGGCCGGCCCAGGCGGCCGTCAGGGGCGACGCGGCGGCCTCCGCCGGCGTGAACACGTGCCGGAGGCTGTCGACCGAGGCGAACTCGTTGCCGGCCCCGTCCCGGATGGCGATCCTGACGTTCAGCCACCTGTCTCCGTCGAGGATGTCGTCGCCGCCGTTCCCCTGCAGCATGTCGCTCCCGGCTCCGCCCAGCAGGATGTTGCCCGCCTCGAAGAACCCGTTCGCTCCCACGGAGACGATCTCCTCGAGGCCGGCGATCCGGTCGATGCCGGCCTGGTCGAGCCCGTCGTTGAAGAAGACGCCCTCGTTCGCGCCGACCGTCGTCCCCGTCGCGCCGGCGACCCGGTCGTCGCCCGTGAGCCGGTCGTCGTGCTTCCAGCCGGACAGCGCCTCGGTCTTGTCGAAGCGGTTGCGGAGGGTGTCGGCCTGCTCCGTCGTGAAGATCGGGATGCGCATGTCCGCCTCGGCGTCGCGCTCCACGCCCTTGAAGATCGCCCAGTCGAAGCCGAACATCCCCTCGTTCCGGATGACGCTCTCGCCCTGCACCATGATGTCGTCGCCGGATTCGGCGTCGAAGTCGTGCTCGTCGTTTCCGGCGAACATGACGTCGTGGCCGATGATGGCGCTGTTGAAGAACAGCTCCGAGTTGTCGCCGGCCGTGGTGTCGAAGCCGCCGCCCGCCTCCAGCCAGTCGTCGCCTTCGTTCCCCATCAGGAGGTCGACGCCGTCGCCGCCCGCGACGAAGTCGTCGCCTTCCCCGGCGAACACCTCCGTGTCGTCCACGCCGACGAAGACGACGTCCTTGCCGCGACCTCCCATCAGGATGTCGATGCCGTTCGAGTTCGCGATGACGTCGTTGCCGTCGTCGCCCTTGATGAAGTCGCCCGTGTCGCCGGAATCGGTGATGACGTCGTCGCCGGCGCCGCCGTTCACGAGATCGACGCCCGCGCCCGCTTCGATGCGGTCGTTGCCGGCATCGCCCCAGATCCCGTCGTCGCCGTCGCTCGTGATGATGGTGTCGTCGCCCGCCGTGCCGCCCACGACCACGTGCTCGCCGCCCGTGAAGCGCAGGAAGTGCCCGGCCCCCGGCGAGCCGGCGTTCGGGTCGCTCTCGTCGATTTCGGCCGTCCTCGGATCGTCGCGCTGGACCTTGCCCAGGCCGAGCGCCTCCAGCACGGGATCGTTGCCGCTCGGGTCGTCCCCGATCTGGTTCGCCTTGTCGACCTCCAGCACCGCGTCGTAGCGCGCGAAGGCGTCGTTGCCGATGTGGCGGGCCACGACGTCGTCGTCCGTGCCCCGGATGCCGTCCGCCCCCGGCTCGGCCAGCGTCGTGTTGGCCATGATGAGCTTGGCGAAGCTGTTGTTCTCCAGCTGGACGAGGAAGTTCTGACCCTGGGTCCGGCTGAGATAGTAGAAGCGGTCCCCGTCCTGCAGGTTCTCCATCTGCGCTTCGAAGATGGCGTTGAACGTGGAGCCGAGCATGCCTCCGAACGGCATCTGACGCTCGGCCAGCCCGCCGACCCAGAGGTCGATGTCGTTCAATCCGCTGGTCTCGGCCGACCAGGCCCCGGTTCCGTTCAGGAAGGCCAGCCGGTCCGCGGGGGCGCCGTCTCCGCCGAACACGAGGCGCATGGCGGCCTCGCGCTTCGCCTCGGAGCCGACCGCGTCGACGAGGGTGTCGTGGGTGCCGTAGGCCGCGATGAAGTTCACGACCGAGGCCGTGTTCTTCAGGTTGGCCGCGAGGTCCACCCAGCTGCCGTAGGGCTGGAGGAAGGTCGAGCCCGTCGCGGCGTAGAGCTGGGCGCGGGCGTCGTTCAGCGACGGCACGCCGGTGTCGCGGCCGCGCGCGATGTTGAGCGCGGCGAGGTCGAGCGGCAGTCCGAGCAGGTTGTTGCGCAGGGCCCCGACCACGAACTCGTCGATCTCGTTCCCCTGGGCATGCGTCATGCCGCGCACGATGGCGCCGGCCGCCTCGTCGGCCGAGAGCGTCCCGTCGTTGTCGTACAGGACGGGGTTCAGGAACGAGCCGATGAGGCTGTTGGAATCCGTCGTGCCGTCGGCGAACGTGCGCACCACGTCGTCGGTCAGCATGGAATGGCCGAAGCGGTAGACCGTGTTCGCGAACTCGGCGAAGATCGACGGGTTGATGTCGGTCACGCTGTTGAACACGAACGGGTCGATGGCGGGCTGGATCTTGCGGGCGAACTCCTCGAATACGAGGTGCTGGTACTGCATCTCGGTCGCGAACCGGGCCGCCTGGAAGAGGCGCTCGCCGTTCCACTCGAGCCCGGCCGCGACGCTCGGGACCGGGTCCTCCTCGCTCAGCGGCTCCAGGAGCCATTCGCTGATGAACGCGCGGTCCCCCGTCGCGAGGATCGTCGCCTTCTGGGCCTCGACCTGGCGGTTGTGCTCGGAGTGGAAGATGTGGTGGACGGCCGTCAGGCCGATGTTCTCGTTGCCGCGGCCGTCCCCCGTCACGAAGTGGCGGTCGAGCAGCTCGTCGTCGTAGCTGGTGTTCCGGCCGTCCGGTCCGACGCTCTGCGGGTTGCCGATGTCGCCGTCGGCGTCCGGCGTGAGGAGGAGGCCCGTCCGCGAGTTCACCGGCACGGCGTCGTGCGCGATGTCGTCGAGGAAGGCATGGCCGGTGCGGACCGCCAGGGCCTCGAAGGTCCTCACCGGGGCGGCGGGCGTGCCCGTGGCGACGACGTCGTCGGCCGTGTTCGGGACGCCGTCGGCGCCGAGCCCCGTCACGACCTGGGCGAACCCGGTGACGGCGTCCGGGATGAACTTGCCGTAGGCGTCCGTGCGGAGGAGCGGGATGTTGACGACGTCGCCGTCGGACAGCTCGATCCCGAGCATCGTCAGGGCCTGCGCCTTCACGTCGGCCCAGGTCGGCAGCCCGTTGTTGGCGCCGTCCAGCAGGCGACCCGTCGCGACCGGCCGTCCGGCGTCGTCGAGCGCGTATTCGCGCAGGAACACCTGGTGCGAGGCGTGGGACGTGTAGGTCTGGTTCTGGTCGACGAACGGCGTCGTGGTGTTGCGCGTCTCGTGCGCCGTGTCGTCGGCCGTGCCCATCACGCCGTCCGTGCCGGGTCCCGCCACCGGCGCCGAGCGGGTCAGGACCATGAAGGCCTGGGAGGCGGGGACCTCGTCGCCGCTGCCGGCGATCCCGTCCGGCCCGTGCGTCACCAGGGGATCGTCCGCCTGAAGGGGAATGTAGACCGTTCCGTTGCCGCCCTTGGTGATCAGGTCGAGGCCATGGTCGAAGAACTGCCCGAAGAAGGTCATCCAGGCGTTGAAGGGCTTCGAGAGACCCTCGTCCGGCGCGATGTTCGGCAGGAACGCCAGGTCCGCGTTCGTGATGGCGACCTGAGTGGGGTCGTTCGGATCGATGGTGGTGCCGGGCCGGACCGGGACCTGACCGGGATGCGCGTCCTCCCAGGCGGCCACCGCGAGCGGGTTGGCGAACCAGGCCTCGACCACCGCCGGGTTGCCGACGCTCTGGTCCACGATCAGGTTCGAGATGATGCGCGGGTCGGCGTCGGCGACGTTGCCGGCATGGCCGCCGTTGACGAGCGGGCTCGTCGGCGCGCCGACCACGGAATAGTCCGTGTTGGTCACGACCGGGGCGCCGGGAGGGCCGAACGGCATGCTGTCGCCGTCCGCGTCGTCGATGAAGTTCGCGGTCAGCAGCCGCGGCATGGCGCCGTCCGCCGCGCCCCAGTTCTCCCGGCCCGGGACGATGTTGTTCGAGCGCCCGTCGACGGTCCGCAGGCCGTACGGCACGTGCGGGTCCGGGATGGCCAGGACGGCATTCGGATCGGAGTAGATGGGGTCGTTCGGATCGGCGACGGGAAGGCCCGCCGCGTCGAGCCGGATCTCGGTCAGGGCGATCCCGGCCGCGTTGGCCTCGGCGATCTTGATCTGCGTCAGGATGAAGTCGAGGTCGCGAGTGTTGAGCAGGACAGCCATGACGTCCTCCAGAGGAGGCCTTGCGCCTCCCGTATCCGTTCGTCCCGCATCTGCGCGACGTCTGGTGGATCACGCTGCCGAATCGGCCCGAGCAAGTAACGGGTTAAAAAATCTCTAACGCCGAGGGAAAAACCGCCGGGTGCAGGAATTTCCTGCATGGATGCAGGATTTATCGTCCCTTAGTAGATGAGCTCAGCTCGCGAATGGTCCGTTCGAGCGTCGTTCAGGTCTCGACATCACGTCAATGAACGGTCGAAAGCGTCTTCGACTATGATTGTGATGCGCGTAAGCACGGCATAGCAGGATCCGGCGGCCGGGATTGACGGTCCGTTCACCTGCGATCTCTCATTTTGCCGCCGTTCACGCGCTCGGTTTCGCCTGCGATGGTCTCTGCCGTCCTTTTCGCCCATGCCCTCGCGGAGCAGCTCGGCTTCGCCGCGCTGGTCGTGCTCCTGCATTCCGAGACGACGCGGCACTATCCGCAGGGCGGAAAGCTGCGCGAACCGCTTCTCGCGGTCATCTTCGCCCTCGGCGTGGTCCTCACGATGGCGGCGCCTCTGGACGTCATGCCGGGCGTCCGGGTGGACGCGCGCCACGTTCTGATCGGTCTGGCGAGCTTCCTGATCGGGCCGATCGGCGCCGCGACGACGGTGGCGGCCGCCGTCTGGATGCGGCTCGGCTCCGGAGGCCTGGGTCTCGCGGCCGGCGTGACGGGCACGATCCTGACGGCGGCGGTCTCGCTGGCGTGGCGCGCCCGCCTGTCGCAGCGCGGCGCCGCGTTGAGGGTGCGGGACGTCGTCGCGCTCGGGTTCCTGATCAACGCATCGGTCCTGAGCGTCTTCGTCCTCCCGCCCGGGCTCGCCTTCGAGGTGCTTCGCACGGGCGGGCTGGTCGTGATCGCGGCCAACGTCCTGGGCTGCCTCATGGTCGGCACGCTGCTGGTCCGCGAGGATCGCCGCATCAGGGCCGAGGCGCACGAGCGGGTCGCGTCCAGGACGGATCCCCTGACGGGTCTCGCGAACCGGAGAGGGTTCGAGGAAGCCCTGCGGGCCAAGGCGGCGGGCCCGCCCGTCACGGCCATGATCCTGATCGACGTCGACGAGTTCAAGTCGATCAACGACGTCTTCGGGCACGCTCAGGGCGACCGGGTCCTGCAGGAGGTGGCCGGGATCGTCCGGGCCCAGGTGCGCACGAACGACATGGCGGCGCGCCTCGGCGGCGACGAGTTCGTGGCCTTGATCCGCGACGCCCCTCCGGAGATGGCGCGCGAGATCGGCGAACGGATCTGCGGCTTGGTGCGACGCCGGTTTCGCCGACGTGGCGACCCCTGCGTCTCGGTGAGCGTCGGCGTCGCCCTCGTCGAAGAGCAGGGCGTCGCCGCGGACATGCTGCTGGAGGCCGCGGACGCCGCCATGTACCTCGCCAAGGCCGCCGGTCGCGGACGGATGCTCGTCGACGGACCCGTCCCTCGAGCGGCGGCCTCCGTCTCCGCCGCGCGACGGACGTCGAGGCCCACGCCGTCGGACGTCCGGCCGGACGAGGCGTCGGCCCGTCGCGGCTCCGACCCTCGCGCCGACCGAACTCCCCCTTTGCTGGCCGCGCGGGTGGCGTGAGGCGCCGCGCCGCCCGGTGCAGCCGGTCCGCCCGTCGCGGCCCGAGACCGGCTTCGGCCCCGCATTTGCGAGGCGATCCCGGCGTCGCCGGAGGCGGCCGCGGAAGGAGACGACGAGGATGCCGGCATGAACGACGGGACCGGCCGGGTGCTTCGGCTCGGCATGCTGACGCCGTCCTCGAATACTGTGCTCGAGCCGGCCATGGCCGCGATGACGGTCGGCGTGCCCGGGCTGTCGCTGCACGCGAGCCGCTTCCGCGTGACGCAGATCGCGCTCTCCGACGCGGCCGACAAGCAGTTCGAGCTCGCGCCCATGGTGGCGGCGGCCCAGCTCCTGGCCGACGCGCGCTGCGACGTGATCGCCTGGAACGGCACCTCGGCGAGCTGGCTCGGCTTCGACCGCGACGAGGCGTTCTGCGAGGCGGTGGCCGCGGCGACCGGAATTCCGGCGACCTCCGCCGTGCTCGGCTTCCGCGACCTGTTCCGGGCGACGGGCGTGCGACGGGTCGGGCTCGTCACGCCGTACACGGCGGACGTGCAGGCCCGGATCATGGCCAACTGGGCCGAGGCGGGGTTCCCCTGCACGGCCGAGCGTGCCGCCGGCCTGTCGGAGAACTTCGCCTTCGCGACCGTGCCCGAGAAGCGCGTCGAGGCCATGATCCGAGAGGTCGTGCGGGACGGCTGCGACGCGGTCGCGATCGTGTGCACCAACATGCGGGGCGCGGCGCTGGCCGACCGCCTCGAGAGGGAGCTCGGCGTGCCCATCTACGATTCCGTGGCTGTCACGCTCCGGGCGAGCCTCGCCGTCGCCGGTGCGGACCTCGCGGCGGACGCGTTCGCGCCCCTGCGGCGCTGGGGATCGCTGTTCTCCGGCGGTCCCGCGTGAGCGCGGCCCGGAGCGGCAGCTGTCGGCGGCGCGTCACGCACGAGCAGGATGAAGGGGAGGGGGGATGAGCGGCTTGTCCATCCACGCGGTCGACGTCGCGGACGGCCGTCCGGCCGAAGGGCTCGCGGTCACGATCCGGCGTCTCGGCCGGGAACCCGCTCCCGTGGCCGACGGCCTCCTCGGACCGTCCGGTATGCTCGACCACCCGATCACGCGGCGAACGCTCGAGGCCGGCGCCTATGAGGTGCGGCTCGCGGTCGGGCAGTGGCTCGGTCCCGGCCGTGCCGGCATCCTCGACGAGATCGTGTTCGTGCTGCGCGTGGCCGATCCGACGCAGCACTATCATCTGCCCTTCAAGTTCACGCCCTGGGGGTATTCCGTGTTCCGCGGCAGCTGATCGATGGCGCTCTCTCCATCGGACCGGGACGCCGGCCCGTCCGCGCTGATCGTCGAGGCGGATCGCATCGTCCTCGGCATCGGACCGGACGACGAGCCGGAGATCGTCACGGGCTGCGCCGTCCTCGTGCGCGACGGAACGATCGCGGCGATCGCGCCGATCGACGACCTTCGGCAGCAGGCGCCCGACGCGCCGGTGCGCCGACATCCCGGCCGCGTGATGCTGCCGGGCTTCGTCAACGCGCACCACCATGTCGGCTTGACGCCGCTCCAGCTCGGCTCGCCCGACCATCCGCTGGAATTGTGGTTCGCGAGCCGGCTCGTCTGCCGGCGCATCGATGCCGAACTCGACACGCTCTACTCGGCCTTCGAGATGCTCGCCTCGGGCGTGACGACGGTCCAGCACATCCAGAGCGCCATTCCGGGCGGCCATGATGCCGTGCACGCCTCCGCGACGGACATCCTCGGCGCCTATCGGCGCATCGGCATGCGGGCCTCGTATTGCTACGGCGTGCGCGAGCAGAACCGCCTCGTCTACGAGGCCGACACGGCCTTCTGCGCGCGCCTGCCGGAGGATCTCGGCCGGCGCCTCGCGGCCCACCTCGGCGCCCAGGCCATGCCGTTCGACGACAACCTCCGGCTCTTCGATCGACTGACCGAGGAGAATGCGGGCGAGCGCCTGACCCGCATCCAGCTCGCGCCCGCGAACCTCCACTGGTGCACGGACGAGGGCCTCGTCGCGCTGGACGCGAAAGCGCGGGATGCGGGCGTGCCGATGCACATGCACCTCGTCGAGACGGCCTTCCAGAAGGAATACGCCCGCCGGCGCACCG
This sequence comes from Methylorubrum extorquens, assembly GCA_019695455.1. Lineage (GTDB taxonomy): Bacteria > Pseudomonadota > Alphaproteobacteria > Rhizobiales > Beijerinckiaceae > Enterovirga > Enterovirga extorquens_A. The sequence goes on from JAEUAC010000095.1 coordinate 11,291, forward strand.
GCAGGACGGCGCTGGCCCACCTGCACGATCTCGGGGTGCTCGGGCCGCACATGACGCTCGGCCACGGCGTGTGGCTGACGGAGGGAGACCTCGACATCGTCGCCGGCACCGGCACGTGCCTGTGCCACAACTGCTCGTCCAACTTCCGCCTCCGCTCGGGCCTCGCGCCCCTGAACGCCTGGCGCCGGCGCGGGATCACGACCGCGCTCGGGATCGACGAGGCCGGCCTCAACGACGATCGCGACATGCTGCAGGAGATGCGGCTCGTGCTGCGCGCCCATCGCGTGCCGGGGCACGATCCGGCGGACGTGCCGAGCCCGGCCGGCGTGGTGCGCATGGCGACCGAGGGCGGGGCCGCGACGACGCCGTTCGGCGCTCGCATCGGGCGGCTCGAGCCGGGCCGCCTCTTCGACGCGGTCCTGATCGATTGGCAGAAGGCGACATGGCCTCACCAGGATCCGGACGTGCCGGTTCTCGATGCGCTCGTCCAGCGCGCCAAGACCGGGAGCGTCGACGCCGTCTACGTCGATGGCGAGGTCGTCTACGAGGACGGACGGTTCACGCGCGTCGACCGGGAGACGGTGCTGGCCGAGATCGCGGCGGCGCTGGCGACGCCCCGCACGGACGCCGAGGAGGACAGGCGTCGGCTCGGCCGGGAGATCCTGCCCTACGTGCGCGGCTTCTACGAGGGCTGGCTGGCGGACGCGGCGCCGACCCCGTTCTACGCCGGGTCGTCCCGGACATGACGGGCGGTTCCGGCACGCGCGACCTCGTCGGCTACGGCGGTCGGACCCCCGACATCGTCTGGCCGAACGGTCGGCGCCTCGCGGTCTCGGTGGTCCTCAACTTCGAGGAAGGGGCCGAGCTCCAGGTCGGCGACGGCGACGAGCGGTGCGAGAGCATGGGCGAGGTGGTCAGCGTGGTGCCGATCGGGCGGCGCGACCAGGGCCAGGAGGGCGTCTTCGGCTACGGGACCCGCGCGGGCCTCTGGCGCATGCTGCAGGCCCTCGACGAGACCGGCGTCCGGGCGACCGTCTTCTTCTGCGGCCGGGCCGTCGAGCGCTCGCCCGGCCTCGCCCGCGCGATCGTCGAACGGGGCCACGAGCCCGCCTCGCACGGCTGGCGCTGGCGACCGCATGCCGACTACGCCGCACCGGAGGAGGAGGCGCGTGACATCGACCGCTGCCGCGAGGCGATCCTGGCCGCGACCGGCGTCGCGCCGGAGGGCTTCTTCTGCCGCGGCGCGGAGAGCCCTTGGACGCGGCGGCTCCTCGCCGAGCGGGGCACGCTCTACGCGTCCAACGCCTTCGACGACGACCTGCCGTACTGGGACGCCTCGACGCCGGGAAAGCCGCTGATCGTCGTGCCCTACGCGCTGGACACGAACGACATGAAGTTCTTCCATCCGAACGGCTTCGTGCGCGCGGCCGAGATGGTGGACTACGTCCGCGACGCGCTCGACACCCTGGAGACCGAAGCCGCGGCCGGCGAGGCGCGATTGCTCAATCTCGGCTTCCACCTGCGCATCTGCGGCCGGCCCGCGCGCTTTCCGGCCTTCCGCGAGACGCTGCGGCTCCTCGCCGAGCGCCGGGACAGGCTCTGGATCGCGACGCGCGCCGAGATCGCGCGAGCCTTCCGCGCGCAGGTGCCGCCTCCCGCGTGAGCTGCGGCCGGCGCCGCTACGCCACCCGGACCAGACGCGTGATCCGGCTCGGATTGACCTCGGCGAGGTAGAGGGTCGCGGCGTCCGGCGTGCCGGACAGGCCGTGCGCTCCGTTGAGGACGGGGCGGCAACGCCCGGATCGTGTGCCGTCTGCCTCGATCCTGTGCAGGTTCGGCACCATGTCCGTGACGTAGGCCCGGCCTGCGGCATCGCCCCAGATGCCGACCGGCTGCACGAAATCGCGCCACGTCGCGAGATGGCGTCCGTCGCGGTCGAAGACCTGCACGCGGTCGTGCGGGCGGTCGACCACGACCACGCGCCCGTCCGCGAAGGTCCAGAGCGCGTGAGGCCAGCCGAAGGCGCCGTCCCCCTCGCCGTGCACGCCCCATCCGCCGATCGGACGGCCGGCGGCGTCGAACCGGTGGATGCGGGAGGCCGCATAGCCGTCCGCCACGTAGATGTCGCCCCAGGCCGAGACGTGGACGTCGGTCGGATGATTGAAGGGCGCCAGCGGGCGGCCGCGCTCTCCCAGCCCGCCGAGCCGCTCCCCGGCGGACGACAGCGCGACGATCTCGTGCATGTCGCGGTCGACGGCCCAGAGACGGCCCGTCGCGTCGACCTCGAGCGAATGTGCGTCCGCGATCGTGTCGCCGCCGAACGAGGCGAGGTGCCGGCCCTCCGGCGACAGCTCGACGATCCGGGGATCGGCCGGATGCAGGAGCGGATCGTGCCGCAGCATGACGAAGACGTGCCCGCGCCCGTCGACCGTCACGTCCGTGACGAAGCCCGCATTGGCGGGCCAGGCCCCGAAGGGACGCTCGACGCGGTAGCGCGCCTCGCCGAGTGCGACCAGCAGTTCGGCCATGCGGTCAGGCTCCGAACGGATGGGTCGCGACCCAGTGCCGGGCGATGTCGAGCCGCCGCGCGACCCAGACCGCCTCGTGGCCCTTCACGTAGTCGAGGAAGCGCGCGAGGCCGGCGGCCCGGGCCGGGTGGCCGATGAGCCGCATGTGCAACCCCACCGACATCATCTTCGGTTGCGTGCGGCCTTCGGCGTAGAGCATGTCGAAGGCGTCCTTGTGCCAGGCGAAGTAATCGTCCGACGTCGCGAAGAAGCCCGAGCCGAACTTGCCGTCGTTGTTCGCGAGCGAATAGGGCACGACGAGGTGCGGCTGGCCGTCCACGACCTTCCAGTAGGGCAGCTCGTCGTCGTAGGCGTCGGAATCGTAGAGGAAGCCGCCTTCCTCGACCACCAGGCGGCGCGTGTTCACGCTCGGCCCATAGCGGCAGTACCAGCCGAGCGGCCGCTCGCCGACCGTCGTCGCGAGCGACGCCACCGCCCTGCGGATGTGCTCGCGCTCCTCGGCCTCGGCGAGCTCGAAATGCTTGATCCAGCGCCAGCCGTGGCTGCAGACGTCGAAGCCCGACGCGCGGATCGCCGCGGCCGCGGCCGGATTCCGTTCGAGCGCCAGCGCGCAGCCGAAAACGGTCATGGGCAGGCCGCGCTCCTGGAACAGGCGCATCAGCCGCCAGAAGCCGACGCGCGAGCCGTAGGCGAACATGCCCTCGCCCGCGAGGTCGCGGCCCTTCACGCCCTGGCCGAGCCCCGTCGCCTCCGTGAGGCCGGTCTCGGTGTAGCCCTCGCCGTCCTGCACGGAGGGCTCGGAGCCCTCCTCGTAGTTCATCACGAAATTGATCGCGATGCGGGCGCCGCCGGGCCAATGGGGATGAGGCGGATTGGCGCCGTAGCCGACGAGATCGCGGTCGTAGGTCAAGGGTCGGGATGCTCCGAGGATCAGGCGCTCATGCGCCGGGTGAGGCCGGTCAGCCGGTCGACGACGAGCAACAGGGCCAGCGTGGAGGCGATCAGCACGCCCGCGATCGCGGCGACCCGGACGTCGAGGGTCGATTCCATCATCCCCCACATGCGGATGGGGAGCATGCCGGTCCGCGCGTTCGACAGGAAGAGCGAGACGGGCACGTTGTCCATGGAGGACACGAAGGCGAGGAACGCGCCGGCCAGGATGCCGGGCGCGATCAGCGGCAGGGTGATGCGGCGGAAGCCGTAGAAGCGGCTCGCGCCGAGGTTCGCCGAGGCTTCGAGGAGCGTCTGGTCGAGCCCGGCGAGGCTCGCGAGCGTCGTGCGGAACACGAAGGGCGCGATCACGACGAGGTGCCCCGCGATGAGGATGTTCAGAGAGGGCCGGATGCCGAGCACGGAGAAGAACATCAGCGCCGCGAGACCGTAGGAGAGCGTGGGCAGGACGAGCGGCGACAGGAAGCCCGCCTCCAGGATCCGGGCCGACGGCCTCTTGACCCGCGCGACGGCGAGCGCCGCGAGGACGGTGAGGACCGTTGCGGCGAGGGTGGCGGTGCCCGCGACCCAGACGCTGTTCCAGGCCGCGGCGTGGATCGGCCCCGACCGCACGGGATCGAACAGCTCGCGATACCAGCGCAGCGACAGGTCCGGCGGCGGGAAGCGCAGCGTCTGCGAGGTCGTGAAGGAGGTCGCGACGACGATCACGACGGGTGCGAGGAGGATCAGGATGGCGAGGCCCGCGAGGCCCCGGACCAGGAGCCGGTAGGCGAGGTCGCCCGCGGTGGCGCGCTGCATGGAGCCGTCCTCAATCCGTGCGGGCGAAGCGGCCGAGGAGGCCGAGCACCATGATGCCGGCCAGCACCGCGAAGAGGAGGGTCAGCGAGGCGACCGCCGCGAAGGGCCAGTTGTAGACGACGGTGGATTGCTGCCAGATCAGGGCCGGCAGGTAGACGAGCCTCGCGCCGCCGATCACCGATTGCGAGATGAAGGCGGTCGCCGCCGACGCGAAGACGAGCGTCGCGCCCGCGATCCATCCCGGCAGCGTCAACGGCAGGATGACCTTGAAGAAGGTGCGGGCCTGCGAGGCGCCGAGCGCGCGTGATCCGTCCACGAGGTTCTGGTCCATGCGGCTCATCAGCGTGAGCAAGGGGAGCAGCATCAGCGGCATCTCGATCTGCGTCAGGGCGATCACGAGGCCGAGTTCGGTCTGCAGGAGATTGAGGGGCGTGCTCGTCAACCCGAGCGCCATGAGCGACTGGTTCACGACGCCCTCGCGGGCGAGGATGACGATCCAGGCGAAGGTCCTGATGACGACCGAGGTGAGAAGGGGCGTCAGGATGATGAGGACCAACGCCTGTCGCGCCCGCGGCCCGGCCGCTCGGAAGACGAGCGCCAGAGGATAGGCCAGGATCGTCGTCGCGACGACGGCGAAGACCCCGAGCTTCAGCGTGTCGAAGACGACCTTCAGGTAGAAGAGGTCGCCGTAGAACTTGATCCAGCTGTCGAGGCCGAGGCGCGTCTGTTCTGCATCAGCGTAGAAGCTGATGCCGAACAGGATGGCGAAGGGCGCGGCGAAGAAGACGAGATAGGCGAGGCCGAGCGGCGCCGCGAGGCGCCAGTCCACCCGCGGACCGCCCGACGGCGCGCGGGCCCGTCCCCGGAAGAGGGCCGGGCGGGCGTCCCCGGTCGTCGTGGCGACGGCGACCGACATGGGTCTACTTCGTGATCTCCTTGTTGAACCGCTCGATCCAGGCCGCGCGCTGCGGGTTGATCTTGGTCCAGTCGTGCGTGACCATGCCGGCGAGCTCGTCCACGGACTTCACGTCGAGCGTGTCGACGAGCGTGACGTCCTTGTTGATCGGGATCATGTTGTAGGGCTGCTTCTGCAGCGCGCTCTGCACGTCGGCGGAGATGGCCGTGTCCATGTAGCGGTAGGCGGCGTCCACGTTCTCGGCGCCCTTCACGATGTGCAGGGTCGTCTGGAACGTGATGGCGCCCGTCTCGGGACGCACGAACTCGATGTCGACGCCGCGGCCCTTCAGGATCGCGACCGTGTTCGTGTTCGTGTACATGACGTCGATCTGGCCCTGCTGGAACAGGCCGGGCATGGCGGCCGGCGCGGCCACGGCCGCGGCCTTGGTCACGGCCTTCTTCAGTTCGGCGAAGACCGGATCCATGTTGCTCTCGGAACCGCCGAACACCTTCGCCATCTCGATGATCGAGACCGTTCCGAACGTCGTCTGGAAGCCCGTCAGGCCGAGCCGTTCCACGTAGGGCGACTTGAAGAGGTCGGCCCAGCCCTTCGGGGGTGCCGAGAACTTCTTGGGGTTGTAGGCGATGCCGACGACCTGCGCGTTGCAGGTGACGGCGTGCGGCGTGATCAGGCCGGCCGGCACCTTCGCGGCGTTGGTGAGCTTTTTCGCGTCGATCGGATCGAAGAGGCCGGCCTGCAGGGCGGACGCCGCCGGGCCGGGATCGAGCACGAAGCAATCGAAGGGCGGCACCCCGCGGGCCGCGCGCACCTTCGCCACCTGATCGACCGCGAAGAGCGAATCGAAGGCGACGTCGACGCCGGCCGCCTTCTTGAGGGCCGGGGCCACGACGTTGCGGTAGGCCTCCTCCCAGGTGCCCGGATAGATCGCGGCCGTGAGGCTGCCCGCCGCTTGGGCACGGGTGGTGAGGCCGGCCGCGCCGAGGGCGAGGCTGCCGACGGCGAAGGCGCGGCGGTCGAGGCGGATCATCGTGTCTCCGGGGGTGATGCGGGTCGGGGGAACAGGCTCGGGCGGGCGTGCGCGGACAGCCCGCAATGGGCGTGTCCCGCGCCGGACAGGGGCGCGCCGGGCCGGCGGGACGTGGCGATCTTAAGCGCCGTGCCGTCGATGGCGCGGGCATCGTGGATGAGCTCGCCGCCGATGGGCAGGCTGAGCGACAGCGTGATGGGCAGCCGGTCGGGCGCCGGATCGTCCGCGAGGTCGAGCTGTTCCGGCCGGACGGAGACGAGCACCGGAGAGCCGGGCTCGAAGCGCTGCTTCGAGGCGACCGACCACGTCGCTCCCGCGTCGAGGCGCACGCGGTAGCCGCCGGATTCCCGTGTCTCGATCAGGCCGGAGAGCAGGTTGCTCGAGCCGATGAAGGCGTTGACGAACAGGGTCTCGGGCTCGTCGTAGACCTGGACGGGCGTGCCGAGCTGCTCGATCCGGCCGCGGTTCATCACGGCGATGCGGTCGGCGATCGCCATCGCCTCGTCCTGGTCGTGCGTGACCATGATGGCGGTGAGCGCGAACTGGCGCTGCAGGCGCTTGATCTCGATCTGCATGTCGAGGCGCAGGTTCTTGTCGAGCGCCGCGAACGGCTCGTCGAGGAGGAGGATGCGAGGGCGGACGGCCAGCGCGCGGGCGAGCGCGACGCGCTGCTGCTGGCCGCCCGACAGCTGGCGCGGCTTGCGGTCGCCGAAGCCCTCGAGGCGCACGGTCGCGAGCATCTCGCGCACCCGGTCGTCCTGCAAGGTCCGGCTCTCGCCCCGTGCCGCGAGGCCATAGGCGATGTTCTCCGCGACCGTCATGTGCGGGAACAGCGCGTAGTTCTGGAAGACGATGCCGATCTCGCGCCGGTTCGGCGGCAGCGCGTCGATCACGCGGTCGCCGACGACCACGCGACCCTCCCGCTGCTGGATGAAGCCCGCGATGATCCGGAGCAGCGTGGTCTTGCCGCAGCCGGAGGGGCCGAGCAGCGCGACGAGCTCGCCTCCGCGGACTTCCAGCGTCACGGTGTCGACGGCGAGGCCCGTGCCGTAGCCATGCGTCACGCCGTCGAGCGTGATGGGCTGGGGAGACGGGAGCACGGCAGGCGTCTTCGCGAGCATCGTCCGGCCGCTGCAACCCACATGCCAGATACCGGCGCCCGGCCCCGATCGGACGTGCATGGCCCCGGACCGTCGACCTGCGGGCCGGCCCGCGCACCCGGTCGCGCGGTGGAAGGGATCGTCGAAGCGCCGGTCGGCCCCGGCACGATCGACGGTAGCGGATACCGGGACCGGCCGTCGCCTGCTCGAGCCCCGGCCGCACCATCCTCGGCGTCCGGCCCGGCAAGGCGCGCCTCGGGCGCGCGACCTTGCCGATCCCCGTCTTTTCCCGCACAGCGGGACATGCCGCCCGGGCGTTCCAATCTCGTCGAATTCACCTATTTCCTCGCCATCGCGCGGCACGGCAGCTTTCGGCAGGCCGGGCTTGAGCTCGGCGTCAGCGCCTCCGCGCTGAGCCATGCCCTGAAGGGCCTGGAAGCGCGGCTCGGGGTGCGCCTGCTGAACCGGACCAACCGCAGCGTCACGCTCACGGCGGCCGGTGAGGACTTCCGCGACGCCATCGCGCCGGCCTTCGCGAGCATCGCGGAGGCCGTGGAGGGCCTGAACCGGCATCGGGACGCCCCCAAGGGCCGCGTCCGCCTCAACGTCGTCGCGGACGCCGCCTCGCTCCTGCTCGGACCCGTCACGCCCGTGTTCGTCGACCGCTATCCCGGCATCGAGCTCGACGTGATCGTCAGCAACCGGATGGTGGACGTCGTGGCGGAGCGGTGCGACGCCGGGATCCGCTACGGGGGCACGGTGCCCGAGGACATGGTCGCGCAGCGGCTTTCGGCCGATGTCCGGTGGGTCGTGGCAGGCGCTCCCGGCTACCTGGACCGGTTCGGGACGCCGCAGGTCCCCGACGATCTCGCATCCCATCGCTGCCTGGGCGTCCGCCTCGGGGACGACCGGATCTATCGCTGGGAGTTCCAGGGAGCGGAGGGCGAGTTCGACATCCCCGTGCCCAGCGGCGTGACGGCCGACGACACGCGGGCCACGCTCGCGATGGCGCGCGCCGGGGCGGGCCTGATCTACGGTCCCGAACCGATCTTCGCCCAGGACCTCGCGGGCGGGACGCTGCGCCTCGTGCTGGAGGAGTGGGCGATCACGGGCCCCGGCTACCACGTCTATTATTCGAGCCGGCGACAGATCCCGACGGGACTCCGGCTCCTGGTCGACCTCATCCGGGAGCTCAAGCCCCTCGGGCTGTGACCGCGGCGATGAGCGGCGCTCATCGCCCCATGAAGCGCCGAGGCCCTACTGCCGGCCGCCGTCGTCATGATCTCCTCGCCAGGAGATGACGATGAACCCTCGCTACGATTTCGGCGGCCAGGCCGCCCTGGTCACGGGCGCCGCCAAGGGCATGGGCCTCGCCACGGCGCGCCTGTTCGCCGGGAGCGGCGCGTCCGTCCTGCTCGCCGACCTCGACGGCGATCTCGCGACGGCCGAGGCGGAGCGCATCGTGGCCGAAGGCGGACGGGCGACCGCGGTGCGGTGCGACGTCGGCGACGAGGATCAGGTCGCGGCCGCGGTGGATCGCGCCCTCGCCGATTTCGGGCGGCTCGACATGGCGTTCAACAACGCCGGGATCCAGGTCCCGCCCTCGGACGCGGCCGACGAGCCTCTGGAACACTTCGAACGCGTCGTCGCCGTCAACCAGCGCGGCGTCTGGGCCTGCATGAAGCACGAGCTCCGCGCCATGCGCGAGCGGGGCTCGGGCGCCATCGTGAACTGCTCCTCGCTCGGCGGTCTCGTGGGCCTGCCCGGACGCGCGGCCTATCACGGGACCAAGCACGCGGTCCTCGGCATGACGAAGAGCGCCGCCGTCGAGTACGCGCCCCGCGGCATCCGCATCAACGCCGTGTGCCCGGGCACCATCGACACGCCGATGGTCGCCGACATGCTCGACGGCCAGGCGGACGCGATGGCCGAGATCCTGGCGCAGCAATCCATCGGACGCCTCGGCCACGCCGACGAGGTGGCGGCGGCCGTCCTCTGGCTCTGCAGTCCGGGAGCCAGCTTCGTCGTCGGGATCGGCCTGCCGGTCGACGGCGGCTTCACGGCGCATTGAGCGGCGCGCACCCTCGGGAGACGAGCATGACCGACGAACCGACCGACGCCACGATCTTCGGCACGACGATCGCCGCTGAGGTCCCCCGCGAGGCGCTCCGAGATGCGTGAGCGCCATCCACGCTCCCCGAGCGCCGACGCGAAGTCGTCGATCCTGGGCGACGCGACGGCTTGCGCCGTCTCCCGCCGCGACGTCCTCGTCGTCTGCGGAACGGCAGCGGCCGTGGCCGCGACGCCGTCCCTGGCCGCCGCGTCTCCGGCATCGGCGGCGGCCCGGATGCGCGTCGACCTCCGGGTCAACGGACGTGCGGCCACCCTCGAACTCGACACCAGGACCACGTTGCTCGACGCGCTGCGGGACCATCTCGCCCTGACGGGTACGAAGAAGGGATGCGATCACGGCCAGTGCGGCGCCTGCACGGTCCTGGTCGGGGGGCGGCGGATCAATGCCTGCCTCAGCTTGGCGCTGCAGCACCAGGGCGACGACATCCGCACCATCGAGGGCCTCGGCACGGCCGAGGCGCTTCACCCCATGCAGGCCGCCTTCATCAAGCATGACGGGTTCCAGTGCGGATACTGCACGCCGGGCCAGATCTGCTCGGCGGTCGCCGTCCTCGACGAGATCCGCCTGGGCGTCCCCAGCCACGTCCAGGCCGACCTGCTCGCCGCTCCGCGTCCCGACGAGATCGAGATGCGCGAGCGGATGAGCGGAAACATCTGCCGCTGTGGCGCCTACGCGAACATCGCCGCGGCCATGGCCGAGGTCGCGGGAGAGCCGACATGAGGAGCTTCACCTACGAGCGTGCCGTCAGCCCCGCCGACGCGGCCCGCGCCGTGGCGTCCCGGCCCGGCGCCAAGTTCCTGGCCGGCGGCACCAACCTTCTCGACCTGATGAAGCTGGAGATCGAGACGCCGACGCACCTCGTCGACGTGCAAGACCTCAAGTTCGACCAGATCGAGGCGACGCCCGAGGGTGGCCTGCGGATCGGCGCGCTGGTGTCGAACACCGCGCTGTCCGCGGACGCGCGCGTCGGCCGCGACTACGGCGTCCTCACCCGCGCGATCGCGGCGGGCGCGTCGGGGCAGCTGCGCAACAAGGCGACGACCGCGGGCAACCTGCTCCAGCGGACGCGCTGCCCGTATTTCTACGACACCAATCAGGCATGCAACAAGCGCAAGCCCGGTTCCGGCTGCGCGGCGATCGGCGGCTATTCGCGCCAGCTGGGGGTGATCGGCACGTCGGACGCGTGCATCGCCACCTACCCGGGCGACATGGCGGTCGCGATGCGCGTGCTCGACGCGACCGTCGAGACGGTGAAGCCCGACGGCGGCGCCCGGTCGATCCCGATCGCCGACTTCCACCGGCTGTGGGGCGCGACGCCGCACATCGAGACGGCGCTGGCGCCGGGCGAGCTGATCACCGCGGTGACGCTGCCCAAGCCGATCGGCGGCAC
>JAEUAC010000327.1 GCA_019695455.1 Methylorubrum extorquens
TTCCTTGGTTCACAGGATCGCACGATCCCAGGACCGCAAGGTGTCCCGTCCGGTTCCGGCCGGGCCTCGTGTCGGTGAGGAGCGCCCCTTGAAGGCGATTACGTTCGTGACCCAGAAGGGGGGCAGCGGCAAGTCGACCCTCTGCATCTCCATGGCGGTCGCCGCGCAGGAGGCCGGGCATTCGGTCTGCATCCTCGAGATGGATCGCCAGGCGACCGTGTCCGACTGGGCCGAGCACCGCGAGGCGCAATCGCCCGAGGTCGCGCAGGTCGAGGCCTCGCAGCTCGACGACGTGATGGAGCGGCTGCGCGCCTCCGATTTCGACTTCGTCTTCATCGACACGCCGGGCGTCGATTCGCCGGGCAGCCTCGCGGCCATCCGGGCGGCGGATCTCTGCGTCATCCCGTGCCGGCCGACGCCGGCCGACCTGCGGGCCTTCCGGCCGACGCTGGCCGCCATCTACCGGCTCGAGAAGCGCTTCGCCTTCGTGCTCAACCAGACGCCGCCGCGCTCGTACCGCGTGCGCGACGCGGCGGACGGGCTGGCCGTGCTGGGCATCCTGCCGGACGTCAACATCGTCATGCGCAACGACCACCAGGACGCGCTCGGCATGGGCCAGGGCGTGACCGAGTACAATCCGACGGGGCAGGCCGCGGCCGAGATCCGCCGTCTCTGGGCCTGGGTCGCCCGCCGCTGGCAGGGAGTGTCGCTTGTCCAAGCCGCCTAAGCTCAGCCTCGCCTCCATCGTCGCGTCCGCCGTGCCGGCCTCGAGCCGGCCCGGCGGGGCGGAGGTCGTGTCGATCGTTCCGCGTGGGATGGCCGCGAGTTCGCGCGGTACGCTCAAGGAAAGGGCGAAGCAGCTCTCCGTCTACCTCGAGCCGCCCGTGCACGATCAGCTGCGCGACCTCGCCCATGCGGAGCGGACCAAGATCCACGCCCTCATGCTGGAGGCGCTTGACCTCCTGTTCCAGAAACGCGGCGCCCGCTCCATCGCGCAGCTCAATCCTCCGAGCTGACGCGACGCGCGAGGTCGTCTCCCCAAGTCGTTCGTGCGTCCTGGTTTTCGTCGGGGACAAAAAGCTCCGGCGAGTGTGGCGCGGCTGCACTCGCCCGATCCGGACAAATCGCGTCAAAGTTTCCTTAACGGCGAAGGCGGATGGTCGAGACTTCGGCGATCGGGGGCAGGTCGGGACACGGCGCGAATGCGCGGTCCGGGCCACGGAAGGGGGCGAACGGGTGACGGGCAGGGATCCTAGGGCCGGGACGGCGGGAGGCGCGGGCGCCGGCGTGGCGCTGCGTCTCGCAGGCCTCTTCGGCACGGCGCTGCTGGTCGCCAATTGCGCGGGGCCGACGGCTCTCAAGGGCAACGGGTCGGAATCCAAGTACGGCGTGAAGGCGAGCCCCCGGGTCGTCGCCGAAGGCGAGCCGGTGCCGAAGGGCGGCGGCCGCAACATGGTCGGGAAGCCCTACGTGGTCGCGGGCCGGACCTACGTGCCGAGCACCACCGGCTACACGAGGGAGGGCTGGGCCTCCTGGTACGGCACGGCCTTCCACGGCCGGCTGACCGCGAACGGCGAGGTCTTCGACCGGGAATCGGTCGCCGCCGCCCATCCGACCATGCCGCTGCCGAGCTACGTGCGGGTGACGAACACGGTCAACAAGCGGTCGATGATCGTGCGCGTGAACGACCGCGGGCCGTACGAGCAGAACCGCATCCTCGACGTGTCGGAGCGCGTGGCCGAGGCGCTGGACTTCCGCCGCCGCGGTACGGCGCGGGTGAAGATCGAGTATGTCGGCCGGGCCTCGCTCCGGGGCAGCGACGACCAGAAGCTGCTCGCCACGCTGACCACGGACGGCAGGCCGGCGCCCTACGGGGCGAGCCGGACCATGCTGGCGGATCTCCGCGAGGAGCCGGCGCCCCGTCCGCCGATCCCGGCCGTGGACGCGGAGCCCGCCCCGCGGATCCGGCCGGTCGCGGTCGCCGCGGCCTCGCTCGCGCAGCCGGAGCCGGTCGGGCCAGAGGAGTCCCGATCGCCCGGGACCGACACGGCCGACGGCGCGGATGACGGGGAGGGGGCCCTGCACCCGCTGCCGCCCCGGCGGCCGGGCGCCTTCGAGGCGATCCGGGTCGCGTCGGCCGATGCGGAGCGCCCGCCCGTCGAGGACCCGCGGACGACGTCGCCCGCGCCGGCCCTGGAGCCGCTCCCGCCGCAGCGGCCCCGGTTCTCCGGCATCTATTGAGGGTCGCCCTCGGAGGCGGATCGGGCTAGACGGCCCGGACGGCCTGCGAGAGACAGCTTGACACCCACGCGCGGCCGGTTCGTCACCCTCGAAGGCGGGGAGGGCGCCGGCAAATCCACCCAGCTCGTCCGCCTCAAGGCGCGCCTCGAGGCCGAGGGCCACGAGGTGGTGGCGACCCGCGAGCCCGGCGGCTCGACCCGGGCGGAGGCCATCCGCCGCTTCGTTCTGGCCGGCCACGCACTCCGCCACGGCCCCTTCGCCGAACTCCTCCTCTTCGCGGCCGCCCGGGCCGATCATGTCGAGCGGCTGATCCGGCCGGCGCTGGCGCGCGGCGCCTTCGTCCTCTGCGACCGGTTCATCGATTCGACGCGCGTCTACCAGGGAAGGCTCGGCACGCTGGGCGACGCCTCGGTGGCGGCGCTGGAGCGGGTGGCCATCGGGCCGACCCGGCCGGACCTGACGCTCGTGCTCGACGTGCCGGCGAAGCTCGGCGCCGTCCGGGCCGGCCAGCGCCGCGAGCTGACGGGCGCGGCGCTCGATCGGTTCGAGCGGGAGGGGCTGGCCTTCCACACCAGCGTGCGGGACGGGTTCCTCGCCATCGCCCGGGAGGAGCCCGAGCGCTGCGCGGTCGTCGACGCGTCGCGCGGGCCGGACGTCGTGGAGCGCGAGATCTGGGCCGAGCTCTCCGGCCGGCTCCTCTCCGCCGCGCCGGCCCTCTGACCATGGCGGACGGCATCCACCCGGCGGCGCGAGCCGACCTCCTCGGCCGCGAGGCGGCGGAGCGGGACTTCGCGGAGGCGATCGCGTCGGGCCGCCTGCATCATGCCTGGCTGATCGGCGGGCCGGAAGGCACCGGCAAGGCGACGCTCGCCTACCGGGTGGCGCGCCGGCTGCTCGCGCGCCCGGAGGAGGTGCGGCCGGACCTCGGACCGCTGGCGGTCGATCCGGGCGGGCGCACGTTCCGCCAGGTCGAGGCCGGATCGCATCCGAACCTCCTCGTGCTCGATCTCGACCGGGCCTCGATGGACGTCGACAAGCCGCCCGCGCGCACGATCGGCGTGAAGACCGTGCGCCGGGCGCTCGCCTTCTTCGGCTCCACCTCGGCCGATGGCGGCCATCGGGTCTGCATCGTGGACGCGGCGGAGGATCTGCTGCCGGCCGGCGCCAACGCGCTCCTGAAGACGGTCGAGGAGCCGCCCTCGCGCGCCACGATCCTCATCGTGTCGCACGCGCCGCAGCGCGTGCTGCCGACCATCCGCTCGCGGTGCCGCAAGCTCGTCCTGCCGCCGCTCGGCGAGGACGACGTCGCCACCATCCTCGCCGGATTGCCGGCCGCGGCCGGGGCCGATCCCGCGACGGTGGCGCGGGCGGCAGCGCTCGGGGAGGGCTCGGTCAGCCGGGCCCTGGCCCTGCTCGAACCTGCCCGGCTGTCGCTCCTCGACGAGGTCGCGGGCGTGCTCGACCAGCTCCCGTTCGTCTCGCACCTGCGCGTCCTGAGGATCGGCGACAAGCTGGCCGACCGGAAGGGCGAGGACGACCTGCCGCTCGTCCTCGACACGGTCCGGGCGTGGGTTGCCACCCGCATCCGCGACCGGGTCGGGCAGGGGGCCGCCAGCCTTGCACCCCTCGCCGAGCTGTGTGAGAGGATCGACGAGGCCGCGCGCTCCGTCGACACCTACAACCTCGACCGGCGCCCGTTCATCGTGGGGATGTTCACGGACCTGGCGGAGGCCGTCGGGCGCGCAGCCTGAGACTGGCTCCTGCCTCGAGGATCGGCATGCCCGGCACGCCGTATTTCATCACGACACCCATCTTCTACCCGAACGGGGTGCCCCATATCGGGCACGCCTACACGGCGCTGGCGACGGATTCGATCGCCCGGTTCCATCGGCTCGACGGTCGCGACGTCTTCTTCCTCACGGGGACGGACGAGCACGGGCTGAAGATGCAGCAGACCGCGTCGTCCG
Source organism: Methylorubrum extorquens (assembly GCA_019695455.1). GTDB lineage: Bacteria > Pseudomonadota > Alphaproteobacteria > Rhizobiales > Beijerinckiaceae > Enterovirga > Enterovirga extorquens_A. Next base: position 4,209 of record JAEUAC010000327.1, read on the forward strand.
AGGGACTGACGCCGCAGGCGCTCGCCGACCGCAACTCGCAGCGCTTCCGCGACATGATGGGCGTGCTCGACGTCTCCTTCGACGACTACATCCGCACGACCGAGCCGCGCCACCGGACCGCCTGCCAGGCCATCTGGCAGCGCATGGAGGCGGCGGGCGACATCTACCTCGACACCTATGCCGGCTGGTACTCCGTGCGGCAGGAGGCCTTCTTCGACGAGGGCGAGACGGTGCTCGGGCCCGACGGCGTGCGGCGCGAGCCGCTCGTGTTGCCGGTCGAGTGGGTGGAGGAGAAGAGCTACTTCTTCCGGCTCTCGGCCTATGCCGACCGCCTTCTCGACCTGTACGCGACCCGGCCGGATTTCGTGGCCCCGCGCGAGCGGCGCAACGAGGTCGAGAGCTTCGTCCGCTCCGGGCTGCGCGACCTCTCCGTCAGCC
>JAEUAC010000417.1 GCA_019695455.1 Methylorubrum extorquens
TGCGTCGAGACGGGCCTCCGGCCCTCCTCAGCATGACGAGGGTGGGGCGGAGTATGGCCGGGGCGGGCCTCTTCCCGACGTCGTCATCCCGAGGTGCGGAGCGAAGCGGAGCCTCGAAGGACGCCCGACGGCCGTGCGTGCGTCGGGACGCGGCCTTCGGCTGCTCCTCGGCATGACGAGGGGAGGGGATGTGCAGGGCCGGCCCTCAGGTGGCGCCCTCGCGCCCCTTCAGCCGCCGGTAATGCGCCCACAGCACGAGCGCCGCGACGCCGCGCCAGGGCGCCCAGCGCTCGGCGAGGGCGGCCAGCGCCTTCGCGTCCGGACGGGCCGGCAGGTCGAGAAGGAGCCGCGCCGCCTCCTGCAGGGCGAGGTCGCCCGACGGCATGATGTCGGGATGGCCCAGGCAGAAGAACAGGTACAGGTCGGCCGTCCAGGGCCCGATGCCGTGGTGGCTGCGGAGCGCCGCATGCGCCTCCTCGGCCGGCAGGCCGGCCAGGATCCCGAAATCCAGCGCGTCGCGGCCGACCGCCTCCGCCAGGGCCCGGATCGTGCGCAGCTTCGCCCGCGACAGGCCGGCGCCGAGCAGCGTCGCGTCGTCGGCCGCCGCGAGGGCGGCCGCGTCGAGACCCGGGACGGCCGCTTCGAGCCGGCCCAGGATGGCGGCCGCGCTCGCCAGCGAGACCTGCTGGCCGACCACGATGCCGACCAGGGCCCCGAGCCCGCCCGGCCGCAGGCGCAAGGCGGGCACCGACCCGTCCCGGACGGCCCGGTCGATGGCGGGGTCGCGCGCCCGGAGCTCCGCGAGCCCGGTCGCGAGCGCGGCCTCGCTGTCGAGCCGGGTCACGGCGAGGGCGCCCGATGAGCGCGCGGCTGCGCTTCGCGCCGAGTCCGAACGGGCGCCTCCATGTCGGCCATGCCTTCTCGGCCCTCCTCAACGACCGCGTCGCGCGCGACCTCGGCGGCACCTGGCTGCTCCGGATCGAGGACATCGACCCGGAGCGCTCGACGGAGGCGAACGTCCGCGGGATCCTCGAGGACCTCGCCTGGCTGGGCCTCGCCTGGCCGGAGCCCGTCCGCCGGCAATCCGGCCACCTGCCCGCCTATGCGGAGGCGGCCGGGCGCCTGCGTCGGCAGGGTCTCCTCTATCCCTGCATCTGCACCCGGAGCGCGATCGCGGCCGCCGTGGCCCGGGCCGAGGACGGCGGGATCCCGGTCGCGCGCGATCCGGACGGGACGCCGCTCTATCCGGGCACCTGCCGGCACCGCGACCGGCGGGAGGCCGATGCGTGGGCGGCGTCCGGCGAGCCCTGCGCCTGGAGGATCGACATGGCGGCGGCGCTCCGGGCGAGCGGCCCGCTCGCGTGGCGGCGTTTCGCGCCCGGCGAGCCCGACGCCGTCGTCGCGGCGCGGCCCGAACGCTGGGGCGACAGCGTGATCATTCGCAAGGGGATCGGCACGAGCTACCATCTGTCCTGCGTGGTGGACGATCACGGGCAGGGCATCACGCATGTCGTGCGCGGGCGCGATCTCGAGGCCGCCACGGACCTGCACGCCCTCCTGGCCGACCGGCTGGGCCTCGTCCTGCCGCGCTGCCATCACCACGCGCTGCTCGCGGGGGCCGACGGCCTGAAGCTCGCCAAGAGCCGCGGCTCGCCGTCGCTCGCCGCCCTGCGGGAGGCGGGCGAGACGCCGGGGGCCATCCGGGCCCGCCTCGGCTTCGCGCCGCCGCCCTAGTTGCGCTGGGCGAAGCGGTTCGGGCTCGCCTTCGCGAGGAGCTGCTCGACCTGTTCGCGCTGGCGGCCGAAATCGGCGAGGGCCCGGCCGTCGAGCTCGCGCCCGCGGGGCACCCGGATCCGCATCGGGTCCACGAAATGGCCGTTCACGATGACCTCGTAGTGGAGATGCGCGCCCGTGGAGAGGCCCGACGACCCGAGATAGCCGATCACCTGCCCCTGTCGGACGCGGGTGCCGGGGACGACGCCGCGCGCGAAGGCGGATTGGTGGTTGTAGGCCGTGACGTAGCCGTTGGTGTGCTGGATCTCGGTGCGGCGGCCGTAGCCCGAATCCATGGCGGCCTTGATGACCGTGCCGTTGCCGGCCGCGAAGATCGGCGTGCCGACCTTGGCGGCCCAGTCCACGCCCGTGTGCATCTTCGCGTAGCCGAGGATCGGGTGGAACCGCGAGCCGAACCCCGAGCTCAGCCGGGCCTCGACGACGGGCTTGCGGATCAGGAACTTCTTCAGCGAGCGGCCCTCGCCGTCGAAATAATCCACGGTGCCGTCGTCGCCCTGGTAGCGGAAGACGCGGTGGACGTCGGAGCCGAGCGTCAGCGCGACGGACAGGATCTCGAGCCGGTCCGGCGCCGAATCGTCATCCTGGGCATAGAAGATCTCGAACGCGTCGCCGGCCGAGACCCGCCGCTGGAAGTCGACGTCGTAGCCGAAGATGCGGATGATCTCTTCGATGACGGGGCGGGGCAGGTCCTGCTTCAGGGCCGTCTCGTAGAGGCTGTTGTAGAGGGTGGTGCCGCCGCCCTCGTCGTCCTCCTCCTCGTCCTCGCTCGTCGCCTTCCTGTCCGGGGCGGCGCTCTGGGAGGCGGGCGGGGCGACCGAGACGAAGGCGCCGCGATCGTTCATGGCGGCGATCGCCTCGATGCCGCGCTCCCCGAACAGGATGGCCCGCACGAGGCGGCGCGCCTCCCCCGGTCGGGCCGGCGGGGCGGCGAGGAGGCGGAGCTGCAGGCCCTCCGGCGAGGAGGTGGCCCGGCCCTGGCCGCCGAGCGCGGCGAGGATCGCCCGCAGGTCGTCGGGCGCGGCGCCGCTCGCCCGGAGCACGCCCTCCAGCGTCTCGCCCCGGCGGATCACGACGATCCTCTCCTCGAAGGAGGAGCCGCGCGCGAGCGTCTTGCCGAAATCCGTCACGTTCTCGGGCACGACCTTGACCTCGATCGACCGGAAAGGCCCCGAGAGCGAGGGGGCTTCGGCCACGACCGGGTGCGCCTGGCCGAGCATGCGCGAGAGCGCCGCCGCGGCCGGCATGGCGGAGCCCGCCCGGCGCAGCGATTCGGTGCCGGCGCGCTGCTCCTCGGCGATCTGCGCGCCGACCTGGTCGTCCGTCAGGAGGGCGGGGCCGCTATCGACCGGGTAGGTCGCGAGATCGGACCGCGTGACCGACACCTCGGCGTCGGAGGTCTCGGGCGGGGCCTCCGGCTGCCGGTCCGGACCCGAGTCGGCGAAGAACCGCATCGGGTTGAAGGGCGGGATGTCGGCCGCGTAGGCGCCGGACGTCAGGGACAGGTTGGTGGCGATCCGCACGAAGGTGCGGACCTTGATGATCTCGCGGTCGCCCGCCCGCAGCGTCATCGGCTGGCGGACGGTCTGCTTGGCGGAGGCGACCGTCTCGGCGCGGACGAGCTTGTCGCCCTTGCGGGCGGCGGCCCCGGGCTCGCCCGTGCGGGCCGTGCCCTGGGGCGCCCGCTCGGCGGGCTCGGCGAAGGTGAGGTCGCCGTCGGACGACACGTAGATGGCGGAGCCGAGGAGGGCCGTGCCGGCGAGCGCCGTGAGCACGGAGGCGCCGAGCCACCGGAAGCTGAGCGCGTGGCGGGCGGGCGCGACGGGCGTGTCCGAGGTCGGATCGAGGGGCGGCTCCGTCCCGATCGCGCGCTCGCAAGAGAAGCGCGGCAGGGCGCTCGGCCG
>JAEUAC010000034.1 GCA_019695455.1 Methylorubrum extorquens
GCGCTCTCCCAGCCGGCCCAGGCCATGTCGCCGGCGCGCGCCGCGCGGCCCTCGTCGAAGCGGACGAGGATGGCATGCGTCCGCTCCCGCCCGATCCGGCCGGAGAAGGTGAGGAAGGCGAGCGCGCCGAAGAGGCCGTAGCGGGCCAGCTCGTCGATCTCCGGGTCGAGGATCGCGGCCTCGAGCGCGTCCGCGTCGCCGTCGTAGGTCGCGATCAGGATGCGGGGCAGCGTCGAATCGACGGCCTCGGCCAGCACGTCGAGCAGCGGTTCCGTCGGCAGCCGCAGGAGGCGGAGCAGCGGCCCGAAGACGCGCCGCTCGCCCACCTGCGCCAGGGCGTGCAGGCCCCAGAAGACGAGGTTCCGGTCCCGCTCCGTCGACCTCCCGTCCGCCGCGATCCGGTCGAGCGCCGCAAGGACGGGATCGACGATCCGCCCCGGCGCCCGCACGGCCGCGTCGATCGCCTCGACCGGCATGTCCTGCGACGCCGAGAGCAGCGAGGCCAGGTTGCCGAGGTCGCGCGGAATGGCGTCGCCGCCCCAGGTCTCGCTCACGTGGCGCTCCCGCTCATGTCCGCGTCCCGCTCATGCGCGCAGCGTCGCGCCGGTCTTCTTGGCGACGGCCGCGACGATCCTGGCGGAGACCGCCTCGATCTCCGGGTCCGTCAGGGTCCGGTCGCCCGGCTGGATCGTCACCTCGAGGGCGAGCGACTTCTTGCCGGCCTCGATGGTCTGCCCCTCGTAGACGTCGAAGAGCGAGACGCCCGCGATCAGCCCGCGCTCGGCGCCCTCGGCCGCCCGCACGACGTCGCCGGCCGCGACGTCCCGGTCCACCACGAAGGCGAAGTCGCGCCGGAGCGGCTGGAGGCCGGACAGCGCGAGCTTGGGCTTCATCTTGGTCGGGCGGTGCTTCGGCGGCGGCAGGACGTCGAGCGTGATCTCGCAGGCGACGAGCGGGCCCTTCACGTCCAGCGCCTTCAGGATGCGCGGATGCAGCTCGCCGAAGCAGCCGATCACGGTCCGGCCGAATTGCAGCGTCGCGGACCGGCCCGGATGCAGGTAGGCGGGCCCGCCCGCCACCACCTGGAGGCCGCCGGTCGGGATGCCGAGCGCGGCGAGCAGCGCCAGGGCGTCGGCCTTCGCGTCGAAGACGTCCACGGCGCGGGCCGCCCCGTCCCAGTGCCGGCCGGTCCCCGTGGCGCGCGCCGTGCCGCGCCGCAGCGTCGCGGCCCGCATGGTCTGCCCCTCGGGCGTGTCGTCGGCGAAGCACTGGCCGACCTCGAACAGGCCGACATCGGCGAAGCCCCGGTCCGCGTTCCGGCCCGCCGCCCGCACGAGGCCCGGCAGGAGGCGCGGCCGCATGTCCGAGAGATCGGCCGCGATCGGGTTGGCGAGCCGCAGGTCCTTGCCGCCGCCGCCGAAGAGGCGGGCATCCTCGTGCGACACGAAGGACCACGTCACGGCCTCGACGAGACCCCGCACGGCGAATTCCCGCCGCGTCGTGCGCGTCCGCTTCTGCAGGAGCGTCAGGATCGGCTTCGCGGCGCCGGGATCGATCCGCGGCAGCGGCTTCGGCTCCACGCGATCCAGCCCCGCGATGCGGACGATCTCCTCGACGAGGTCGGCCTTGCCCTCGATGTCGGGGCGCCAGGAGGGCGGCAGCACCTTGGCATGCTCGCCCTGGCCGGCGATCGCGAAGCCGAGCTCCTGCAGGATCACCTTGGCCTCGGGCCGCGGCAGGTCGAGCCCCGTGAGGCGCTTCACCTCCGTCCAGGGGAAGTCGATCGCGTGCTCGCGCTCCGGGGTCTCGCCCGAGAAGGAGATCGCCGAGGCCTCGCCGCCGCACAGGTCGAGGATGAGCCGCGTGGCGAGCTCGAGCCCCGGCACCGCGAAGGCCGGATCGACTCCGCGCTCGAAGCGGTAGCGGGCATCCGAGTTGATGCCGAGCCGGCGGCCCGCCCGGGCGATCGTCAGCGGATCCCACAGGGCGGATTCGACCAGCACGTCCGTCGTGCCCTCGTCGCAGCCCGAATGCTCGCCGCCCATGATGCCGGCGATGGATTCGGGACCGTTCGCGTCGGCGATGACGAGGATCTCCTCGTCGAGCCGGTAGGTCCGCCCGTCGAGCGCGAGGATCTCCTCGCCGGTGCGGCCCAGCCGGACCGTCAGGCCGCCCGTCACCTTCGCGGCATCGAAGACGTGGAGGGGGCGGCCCCGGTCGAACGTCAGGAGGTTCGTGATGTCGACGAGCGCGTTGATGGGCCGGAGCCCGATGGAGCGCAGACGCCGCTGCAGCCATTCGGGGGAGGGGCCGTTCCTGACGCCGCGCACGAGCCGGAGCGCGAAGACCGGGCAGAGGTGCCGGTCCCGCTCCTCGAAGGCGAGCGTGACGGGAACGGGGCAGGGGAACGCCCCCGCGACCGGCGCGATGCGGTCCGCCTTGGGCGACCCGATCCCGGCCGCGACGAGGTCGCGCGCGATGCCGGCGACGGAGGTGCAGTCCGGCCGGTTCGGCGTCAGGTTGATCTCGATCACGGGATCGGAGAGGCCGGCCCAATCGGCGTAGCGGGCGCCGACCGGCGCGTCGGCCGGCAGGTCGAGGATGCCGTCGTGGTCCTCGGAGATCCCGAGCTCGGCCGCCGAGCACAGCATGCCGGCGCTCTCGACGCCCCTCACGGTGACGACGGCCAGGGTGAGGTCCTTGCCCGGCACGTAGGTCCCGGGCGGCGCGAAGACGGATCGCATGCCGGCCCGCGCGTTGGGCGCCCCGCAGACGACCTGCACGGGCGCGCCCGCGCCGGCATCCACCTGGCACACGCGCAGCCGGTCCGCGTTCGGGTGCGGCTCGGCCGACAGGACGGAGGCGACGACGTAGGGCGCGAGCGCCGCGCCCTTGTCCTCGACGCGCTCCACCTCGAGCCCGATCCGCGTCAGCGTCTCGGTGATCGTGTCGAGGGACGCCGCGGTCTCGATATGGTCGCGCAGCCAGGAGAGGGTGAACTTCATGATCGGCTC
>JAEUAC010000198.1 GCA_019695455.1 Methylorubrum extorquens
CCTTCCGACACCAGCATGACCCTGCAGACCATCATCCAGGTCCTGGCCTCCGGGCTCCTGATGGGCCTCATCTACGCCCTGATCGCGGTCGGGCTGTCGCTGATCTTCGGCCTGATGGACGTCGTGAACTTCGCCCATGGCGAGCATCAGCCTCTCGCCATGGGCGAAGTTCACGCCGTCCATCAGCCCGAAGATGAGCGACAGGCCGACCGCGATCAGCGCGTAGATGAGGCCCATCAGGAGCCCGGAGGCCAGGACCTGGATGATGGTCTGCAGGGTCATGCTGGTGTCGGAAGGCCGTGGGGCGGGGAACTCGATCTCACGCTCGTCGTGCCGGGGAGGCGCGGGAGGCGCCGCCCGGACGCACGCACGACCGGGGTGCGTGCGTCCGGACGTGCCGCCCGAACGGCGCTCCCCGGCATGACGGGCTACGGTGCCGGCGGTCCGCCTCTCACATCTTGCTCATGGGGAACTTCGCCTCGGCGATCGCGGCGTTCGCCGGCCAGAAGGTCACGAACTTCTCGCCCGTCCATTGCAGGAGCACGGGATCGGCGTCCTGGTTCTGGCCGGATTCGTCGAACTTCACCCGCTTCCAGGGCATGATCGTCATGTCGCCCGGGATGTCGGTCGCGGCCAGGGCGTCGCGGATCTTCGGGCCCTCGGCCGCCTTGGCGCGGTTGATGGCGTCCGCCAGCACGATCATGGCCATGAACTCGCGCGAGGAGAGGTCGTTCAGGTCCTTGCCCGAGCGCTTCTTGAACATCTCGTTCACCTTGCCGACCGTCGGGCGCTTGGCGGCGAGATCGAGCGAGAAGGAGCCGCGCGTCATGGCGCCGACCACGTCCTTGCCGACGGCGTCGTAGAAGGCCTTCTCCGAGAAGCCGGCATCCTGCGCCAGGATCGCGTTCGGCTTGTAGCCGAGCTCGTTCATGGTCTTCACGAGCAGGATGGCGTCCGTCGTGTAGCTCGACGGCAGGAGCACGTCGGCGTTGGCGGCCTTCAGCTGCTGCACCTCGGCCGTGAGCGAGGGCGTGTTCGAGCGGTACTTGATGTCCGCCACGAGCTTGTAGCCGCGCTCGCCCGCGATCTTGCGCTGCACGTTGGCCGAGTCGGTCCCGAAGATCGTGTCCTCGCAGAACAGCGCGAGCGTCTCGATCTTGGCGCCCTTCTTCTTCAGGTCGTCGAGGAAGTCGAACATCGCCGTCGAGAACATCTCGTCGTGCGCGCCGGGCCGGAAGATGTACTTGAGGCCGCGGCGCGTCAGGGACGGCGAGGAATTGTCCGCCGCCATGTAGGGCACCTGGTAGCGCTCGGCCGTCTGGCTGATCGTGGCCGCGACCGCGCTCTGGTAGGAGCCGATGAGCGCCGGCACCTTGTCCTGCGTGATGAGGCGCTCGGCCTCGGCGCGGCCCTTCTGGGGATCGGACTGGTGGTCGGCCGCGATGACCTTCAGCTTCGCGCCGCCGAGCCCCGGCAGGCCCGAACCCTTGGCGAGCGGCAGCTCGAGGTCGGGATGCGGGTTGTTGATAATGTCGAGCGCCGTGTCGATCGCGTGACGGGCGTCGATGCCGACCTGCGCGCCCGCGCCCGAGGTCGGGAACAGGATGCCGATGGCGATCTCGGCGGCCTGCGCCCGGGCGCCCGTGGCCGCGAGGGCCGCGGCCGCTCCGGTGCCGTGGACGAAGGTACGACGTGAGATCATCTGGCAAGCTCCTGTCTGTTCCGCGGCGCCGGTCGGCGCGTCGCGGATCGTCTATCCGGTATCAGCCGGCGAACCGGCCGGTCTGCGTCACAGGACCGACAGCCGCGCGTTGCGGAGGTCGGTCACGATCATGCTGCCTGGAAAATGCGTGATGCAAAAGCGGGGCCGCGACGAGCGGATGACGGATTGCGGCGTCACCCCGCACGCCCAGAAGACCGGGATCTCGTCGTCCCGGATCGTCACGGCGTCCCCCTCGTCCGGCCGGCCGAGATCGGCGATGCCGATGAGGTCCGGTCGCGCGATGTGGACGGGCGCCCCGTGGACGTTCGGAAAGCGCGACGTGATCTGGACGGACCGGATCGCGTCGGCGGGAACCATGGGCCGCATGGAGACGACGAGCTTGCCGTGGAAGCGACCGGCCGGCGTCGTGTCGATGTTGGTCCGGTACATGGGGACCGCGCAGTTCTCGGTCACGTGCCGGATCTCGATCCCGTCCTCGCGCAGGGCGGATTCGAAGGAATACGAGCAGCCGATCACGAAGGCGACGAGGTCGTCGCGCCACCACGACAGGACGTCGGCCGGCTCGTCCACGCATTCGCCGTCCTGCCACACGCGGTAGCGCGGCACGTCCGTGCGCAGGTCGAGATCCCGCCCGAGCTGCGGGACGGCGACATCGCCGGGCTCCGAGACGGCGAGGATCGGGCAGGGCTTCGGGTTCGCCACGCAGAAGCGCAGGAACTCCTCCGCCTCCTCCTTGGGCAGGATCGCGAGGTTGCCCTGGACCGAGCCGTTGGCGAGCCCGGCCGTCGGTCCCGTATGGAGGCCGTGCCGGATGGCGAGCCGGGCGCCGTGCGGCGTCGCGAGATCGTAATCCTCGGACCGGAGGGCGGCGACCGCCATGGCGAACTCCTCTGTGCGTCGGAAGGGTGCGAGACCGAACCGGTGGTTGTCCAATCGTCGTTTCGGATCGGGCATGATAAGGCCCGCTTATCGGAGGCGCACTTGGATTTCCGCTCGCTGGAGGTGTTCGTCTGGGTGGCGACGCTCGGCTCGTTCCGGGGCGCGGCCGCGCGCCTGAACACGACGCAGCCGGCCGTCTCGCAGCGCATCGCCCAGCTCGAGGGCGAGTTCGGCTGCCGCCTGCTGGAACGCTCCCGCGGGGCCGTCGCGCCGACGGAGCGGGGGCGGGCGCTGCTGCCGCAGGCGGAGCGCATCCTGCGGCTCGCGGCCGAGATCCGGGCCTCCATCGGCAGTCCGTGCGCCGTGCGCGGCGAGATCCGGCTCGGCGTCTCGGAAACGATCGTCCACACGTGGCTGCCGCGCTTCGTCGAGCGGGTGGCTGCTTCCTACCCGAACCTCGCGCTCGCGATCGACGTCGACATCACGCCGACGCTGGCCGACCGGCTCGCCAGCCACGCGCTCGACCTCGCCTTCCTGCTCGGGCCCGTGGAGGGGGCGGGGATGCGGAACCGGCCGCTCTGCCGCTTCCCGCTCGCGTTCCTGGCGAGCCCGCGCCTGCGCCTCCCGGACGGGACGGTGCCGCTCGACGTGCTCGCCCGGCAATCCTTCGTCACCTTCGCGCGCCGCACGCTGCCGCATCTGGCGCTGGGCGAGCTGTTCGCAGGGCTGGATCCGCCTCCCCGCATCCACGCCTCCGCCTCGCTCGCCACCGTGCTCAGGATGGCGCTCGACGGGATCGGCGTCGCGCTCGTCCCGAGCGTCATCGGGGCGGCCGAGGTCGCGGCGGGGCGCCTCGTGCCGGTCGGCACGGCGCTGCCGCTGCCCGATCTCGCCTTCACGGCGAGCTGGCACGCGGCCCCGGACGGCGTCCTGCCCGAGGCGCTCGCCGCGATCGCCATCGAGGTCGCGGCGGGATGAGGCGAGGGCGGGAGGCCGATGATCTCCCACGCAGCCGTGCGGGAGGACGTCGCCGAGCCCGGGCCTGGCCTCAGGCGGCCGTGGAGGCGAGCAGCGTCGGGGCGGGCTCGATGCGGCCCTCGTGGATCGCGTGGCAGGCGACGCCGTCCCGGAAGGGCGGGACCTCCTGGCGGCAGCGATCGTTCGCGAAGGGGCAGCGCGGGTTGAAGGTGCAGCCGGGCGGCGGGCTGATCGGGTTCGGGATCTCGCCGGCGACCGGCTCGCGGCGGCGGCCGATATGGGCGAGGTCCGGCACGGCGTCGAGCAGCATGCGCGTGTAGGGGTGCTGCGGCCGCTCGAAGAGGCCGCGGCCGTCCCCGATCTCGACCATGCGGCCGAGATACATGACGCCGATGCGGCTCGCCATGTGCCGCACCACCGCGAGGTTGTGCGAGATGAACAGGTAGGTCAGGCCGAGCCGGTCCTGCAGGTCGCGCATCAGGTTGAGGATCTGCGCCTGCACGGACACGTCGAGCGCGGAGGTCGGCTCGTCGCAGACGATGAACTCCGCGTCGGAGGCGAGGGCGCGCGCGATGGCGATGCGCTGGCGCTGGCCGCCGGAGAACTCGTGCGGGTACTTCACGCCGTCCGCCGGGTGCAGGCCCACGAAGGCGAGGAGCTCGCCGACGCGGGCCCGGATCTCCGCCTCGCCGTCGCGCAGGCCGAAGGCGCGGATCGGCTCGGCGACGATGCGGTCGACGCGCCAGCGCGGGTTCAGGCTCGCATACGGGTCCTGGAAGATCATCTGCATGCGCCGGCGCACGCGCCGCAGGTCGTCCGCGTCGGCGCCGCCCGTCATCGGCACGCCGTCGATCGTGACGCGCCCCCGCGTCGGCTGCAGCAGGCCGACGACCATGCGGGCGACGGTCGACTTGCCGGAGCCGGATTCGCCGACCAGCGCGAAGGTCTCGCCGCGGGCGATCGCGAAGCTGACGTCGTCGACGGCCCGCAGCAGCTGCTTCGGCTTGCCCTCGACGATCCGGTTCAGGAACGGGGGCGACACGTCGAAGACGCGGTTCAGGCCCTCGACGGAGACGAAGGGCACGGCATCGGGCGCGCTCATGCGGCCTGCTCCCGGGGCGCATAGGCCGGGTCGTAGAGGTGGCAGGCGACCGGGTGGCGGTCGTAGGCGGTGAGATCGGGACGCACGCTCGGGCAGGGCGCGAAGGCCGCCGGACAGCGCGGATTGAAGGGGCAGCCCGGCGGGATGGCCGAGAGCCGCGGCATCGAGCCCGGGATCTGCGACAGCCGCCCCTCGTGGCCCGTCAGCGTCGGGATCGCGCCCATCAGGCCCTTCGCGTAGGGGTGCAGCGGGTTCTTCACGACGTCGGCCACGGCGCCGATTTCGATGATGCGGCCCGCGTACATGACGGCGACGCGGTCGGCGGTCTCGGCGATCACGCCCATGTCGTGAGTGACCAGCATGACGGCCGTGCCGTGGTCCCGGCAGAGCCGCTTCAGCACCGTGATGATCTGCGCCTGGACGGAGACGTCGAGCGCCGTCGTCGGCTCGTCGGCGATGATGAGCTCCGGCTCCGCGCAGAGCGCGAGCGCGATGACGACCCGCTGCCGCATGCCGCCCGAGAACTGGTGCGGGTAGGAATCGATGCGCTTGTCGGGCGCCGAGATGCCGACCTCGGCCAGGAGGTCCAGCGCGCGCTTGCGGGCCGCCGTCGCGGACAGCGTCGTATGCGTCCGGATGGTCTCGACGAGCTGGTCGCCGACCCGGAAGAGCGGGTTCAGGCTCGTCAGCGGGTCCTGGAAGATCATGCCGATGCGCTTGCCGCGCACGCGCCGCAGCGCCTCCGGCGCGAGGTTGTCGACGCGCTCGCCCGCGAGCCGGACCTCGCCGCCCGCGATGCGGCCCGGCGGATCGATCAGGCCGATCACGGCCGAGCCGGTCACGGACTTGCCGGCCCCGGATTCGCCCACGACCCCCAGCACCTCGCCCCGCCGGATGTCGAACGACACGCGGTCGAGCGCGCGCAGCGTGCCCCGGCGGGTGACGAATTCCACCGTGAGGTCGCGGACCTCCAGCAGCGCCTCGCTCATCGTGCCTCCTCGGCGGCCCAGTTCTCGACCGCGAGGTCGGGGACGCGCCGGAACTCGCGTGAATTGCCGGTGACCAGAGTCAGGCCGCTGGCCCGCGCATGGGCCGCGATCCAGAGGTCGTTCGGACCGATCGTCTCGCCGCGACGCTCGAGATCGGCGCGGATGGCGCCGTAATGCTCGCCGACGGAGGGCAGCATCTCCACCACGGGAAGAAAGCTCGCCGTTAGGCTCCTCAACCTGGTCGTGCCCTTCGCCGGATCGCTGCTCTTCTCGATGCCGACGCGCAACTCGCCGAGCGTCACCACCGAGATGACGGCCTCGCCGACGCCGATCTCGGCGACCTTCCGGACGAGCGCGGGACGGCCCTGCCTCAGGGCGATGACGGCGTCGGTATCGAGCATGAAACGGGGTTGGATCAAGGCGCGCGGCCGCGATCCTGCCGCCGGGCGTCCTCGATCGCGTCGAAGGCGTCGTCGGGGATCTGCTGCAGGATCCGCCGCACCGCCTCGACGTCGATCCTCTCGCGGGCGGGCTGCACGGGGGTGAGGATCACGGCATCGCCTCGACGCCTCACGTCGACCCGGTCGGCCGCCAGTCGCATGTCGTCGGGCATCTCGACCCTCTGCCCGGAGCTGGAGGTCACCACTCTGGCGTAACTCATCGGCCGCATCCATTCCGGCATGAGCATAGGGCCAGTCTGGAGCGTCTCCAAGCGGGCGTTGCGCGTCAGCGCAGCTTCGGATCGAGCGCGTCCCGCAGCCAGTCGCCGAGGAGGTTGATGGCGAGCGACAGGACGATCAGGGCGAGCGCCGGGAAGGCGAGGATCCAGAGCTCGCCGGAGAAGAGGTAGCCCTGGCCGACCCGGATCAGCGTGCCGAGGGAGGGCTGGGTTGGCGGCATGCCGACGCCCAGGAAGGACAGCGTCGCCTCCTCGATGATCGCGAGCGCGAGGTTGATGGTCGCGATCACGAGGACGGGCCCTGTCACGTTCGGCAGGACGTGCTTGACCATGATGGCGAGCGGCCGGAGCCCGATCAGGCGCGCGGCCTCCACGTAGACCTTGCCCTTCTCGACGAGCGTCGTCGCCCGCACGGTGCGGGCGTATTGCGCCCAGTTCGACAGGCCGATGGCGAGGATCAGGACGGAGAGCGTCGCCTCCTCCTGTCGGGCCGGCGGCACGACGCCGCGGAAGATGCCGAAGACGAGGAGCGCGACCAGGATGGCCGGGAAGGAGAGCTGGACGTCGGCGATCCGCATGACGAGCGCGTCCGTCCGGCCGCCGAGATAACCCGCGACGAGCCCGGCCGAGATGCCGATCGCCATGGACAGGATCACGGACGCGAAGCCGACGAGGAGCGAGATGCGCGAGCCGAACAGGATCGCCGAGACGAGGTCGCGGCCCTGCGGATCGGTGCCGAGCCAGAAGGTGCGGCCCGTGATCTCGTTGGTGCCGAGCGGCGGCGTCATGCCGTCCATGAGGTCGAGCTGCGTCGGGTCGAACGGGTCCTGCGGGGCGAGCCAGGGCGCCAGGACGCTGGCGCCGACGGCGAGAAGGACGACGAGCGTCGACAGCATCGCGACCGGCGAGCGGCGGAACGCGTAGCCGATGTCGGAATCCCAGGCGCGCGCGAGGCGGCCGGGCGGGCGGAGCGGGGCCGCGCTCATCGGGCCGCGAGCGTGCCGCGCAGCCGCGGGTCGAAGGCCAGGTAGGCGAGGTCGACGGCGAGGCTGACCAGCACGAAGACGAGCCCCACGAAGACGAGATAGGCCGCCATCACGGGCACGTCGGCGAACTGGACGGCGTTGACGAACAGCGCGCCGAGGCCGGGCCACTGGAACACGGTCTCGGTCACGATCGCGAAGGCGACGACCGAGCCGAGCTGCAGCCCCGCCACCGTGACGACGGGGATCATCGTGTTGCGGAGCGCGTGGCGCAGCTCGATCGTCCGCTCGGGAATGCCGCGGGCCCGCGCGAAGCGCACGAAGTCGGAGCGCATCACCTCCAGCATCTCGGCCCGTGTCAGCCGCATGATGAGGGTGAGCTGGAAGAAGCCGAGCGTCAGGACCGGCAGGACGAGGCTCTTCAGGCCGGAGGCCGTGAGGAGGCCGGTGGACCACCAGCCGAGCCGCACCGTTTCGCCGCGCCCGAAGGAGGGCAGCCAGCGCAGCTCCACGGCGAAGACGTAGATGAGGCCGATGCCGATGAGGAAGGTCGGCAGCGAGACGCCGACGAGCGACAGCATCATGACGCCCTGCGCCACGATCCCGCGCCGGCGGATGGCCGCGTAGACGCCGAGCGCGACGCCCGCCACCGACGCGAACAGGGCGGACAGGACGGCGAGCTCGACGGTGGCCGGCAGCCGCTCCGCGATCAGCGTCGCGACGGGACGGCCCTGGCGGTAGGAGATGCCGAAATCGCCCGTCGCGGCGTCGCGGACGAAACGCAGGAACTGGACCGGGAAGGGCTGGTCGAGCCCGAGCCGCGACGACAGCTCGGCCCGGTCGGCGAGGGTCGCCTCCTGGCCCATCATGTTGGCGACGGGGTCGCCCACGAAGCGGAACATCGAGAAGGCGATGAAGGCGACGGCCAGGAGGACGAGCGCGCCCTGGCCGATCGTGCGCAGGATGTACGCCGTCATGCGGGGATCCCGCCGATCGGCCCGGACCGCCGGCCCGGGCGCATCGCGGCCGGCCTCACATCGACTTGAAGACGACGTATTTCAGCTTGGGCTGGTTCTCGGGATCGACCGGGATGTCGAGCGACGACGTCATGGCGTAGGCGAGCGTCTGGTGGTGGATCGGCAGGTAGAGCGTCTCCTCCTGCACGGTCTTCCAGATCTCCGCGATGGTGGCGTTGCGCTTCTGCGCGTCGACCTCGGACGAGAGGCTCTCGATCTTCCGGTCGAGGTCGGCGTTCGCGTAGCGCAGCGCGTTCCAGCTCCCGAACTTCGCGTCCCGCGTATGGTACATGAAGGAGAAGATGTACTCGGAATCGAAGGTCGGGACGCCCCAGCCGACGAGGTAGAACTCGGTCTCCGGCGGGTTCTTCTGCACGAGCGGGAAGTGCAGCGTCTTCGATTGCGAGACGAGGTTCACCTTGATGCCGATCTGGCCCATCATGCCGACGACCGCCTGGCAGATGCCCTCGTCGTTGACGTAGCGGTCGTTCGGGCAGTTCAGCGTCACCTGGAAGCCCGCGCCGTAGCCGGCCTCGGCGAGAAGCGCCTTCGCCCGGGCGACGTCCGGGGCGGGCGCCTTGTCGAGGTCGGGCGTCCAGCCGTTCACGAAGGGCGGCATGATCACGCCCGTCGGCACCGACTGGCCGCGCATCACGACGCGCTGGATGGCGGCGCGGTTGATGGCCATGTTCATGGCCTGCCGCACCCGCTTGTCCGCGAACGGGTTCTTGCCCTGGACGCTGTCGGACTTCAGATCGGCCGAGCCGACGTCCATGCCGAGGAAGATGGTGCGGTTCTCCGGCCCGGTCGTGACGCGCAGGTTCGGCGTGCTCTTCAGCCGCTCGATGTCCTGCACGGGCACGTCCTGGACGAAGTCCACCTCGCCCGAGAGCAGCGCCGCGATGCGCGTCGCGTCCGCCTTGATCGGCGTGTAGACGATCTCCGACACCTCGAGCGGCACCGTCGCGGACTTGCCCCAGTAGCCGTCGTTCCGCTTCATCACGGTCTTCACGTCCGGCTCGCGCGAGACGAGCACGAACGGGCCCGTCCCGTTCGCGTTGCGGACGGCGAAGTTCTCTTCCTTGCTCTTGAAGTCCTGGACCTTGGCGACGTTGTTCTTCTCGGACCAGGCCTTGTTCATCATGAACATGTTGGTCAGGTTGTTGGGCAGGAGCGGGTTCGGCCCCTTCGTCTTCACGTGCACCGTGGTGGCGCCCGCCTTCGAGACGCCGTCGACGGACGTGAGCAGGCCCTTGTAGTCGGAGGTCGGCTGCAGGGCGCGGTTCAGCGAGAACACGACGTCGTCGGCCGTGAAGGGCGCGCCGTCGTGGAAGGTCACGCCCTCCCGCAGGGTGAACTCCCAGATCGTCGGGTCGGTCGGCAGGATGCGCCAGGCGGTCGCGAGGCCGGGGATCAGGGCGCCCTTCGGGTCGCGGGCGACCAGGGTCTCGTAGATGTGGTGGTTGACGGCCGCCGTCGGGCCCTCGTTCTGCGCGTGCGGATCGAGCGTGAGGGCGTCGCCCGAGCGGGCCCAGCGCAGGGTGCGGGCCTCGGCCTCGCCGGGCAGGCCCGCGAGCGCCGTGGCGGCGGCGAGGACGGCCGCCGTGGCGGCGAGGATGCGTGACGCTCTCATGGTGCCGGACCCCTGCTGCGCCCGGCTTGTGCCGGGTCTCTCCCGGAAGAGTAGGGGCGCTCCGCGCCCTTGTCACGCAGGGCGCGCGGCGTCAGCTCAGGCGGGGGTTCAGGGCGTCGCGCAGCCAATCGCCGAGCAGGTTCACGGCCAGCACGAGGAGCGCGAGCGTCAGGCCCGGGAAGGCCGCGATCCACCATTCGCCCGAGAAGAGGTAGCGGTTGCCGATCCGGATCAGCGTGCCGAGGGAGGGCTGCGTGTCCGGCATGCCCGATCCCAGGAAGGACAGCGTCGCCTCCGTGATGATGGCGAGCGCGAAGTTGATGGTCGCGATGGCGAAGACCGGCCCGATCGCGTTCGGCAGGACGTGGCGCAGCATGATCTTCGGCGACGACAGGCCGATGAGGCGCGCGGCCGCGACGTAGTCCTTGTTCTTCTCGACCATCACGGAGGAGCGGACGGTGCGGGCGTACTGCACCCAGAAGGACAGGCCGATCGACAGGACGAGCACGCCGAGGATCGCGCCGGACGACATCTGGCCGCCCGAGATCGACTTCGCGACGCCGTCCACGAGGAGCGCGATCAGGATGGCCGGGAAGGTGAGCTGCACGTCGGCGACCCGCATGATGGCGGCATCCACGGCGCCGCCGACATAGCCGGCGACGAGGCCGAGCGTGATGCCGAGGGAGGCCGAGAACAGCACGCCGAGCCCGCCGACGATGATGGAGACGCGCAGCCCGTGCAGGATGGCCGACAGGATGTCCCGGCCCTGGTCGTCCGTGCCGAGGAGGAACGGCGCCTGGCCCTCCGCCGACCAGAGCGGCGGGATGCGGCTGTTCAGGAGCTCGAGCTGGGCCGGATCGAACGGATCCTGCGGGGCGAGGTTCGCGAGCAGGGCCGCGAGGAGGAACACCAGCGTGCCGATCGCGGCCACGACCGCGAGCTTGGAGCGCTTGAAGGAGTGCCAGAGGTCGGAATCGAGCGCGCGGGCGAGGAGGCTCGGCGCCTTCACGGCCGGGACGGGCGCCGGCCGGGGGGCGGTCGCGAGATCGGGTGTCACGTCGGTCGCCATCTCAGGTGGCCCGCCCGCCGGAGATCGTGATCCGCGGGTCGACCGCCGTGTAGAGGAGGTCCACCGAGAGGTTGATCACGACGAAGATGAAGGCGACGAGCAGCAGGTAGGCGGCCATGATGGGGATGTCGACGTTCTGGACGGCCTGCAGGAACAGGAAGCCCATGCCGGGCCACTGGAACACGGTCTCCGTGATGATCGAGAAGGCGATCACGGAGCCGAGCTGGAGGCCCGCGATGGTGATGACCGGGATCAGCGTGTTCTTGAGCGCGTGGCCGAAATGGATGGCGCGCGTCTTCAGGCCGCGCGCCCGGGCGAAGCGGATGTAGTCCGTCCGCAGGACCTCCAGCATCTCCGCCCGGACGAGCCGCATGACGAGCGTCATCTGGAACAGGCCGAGCGTGATGGAGGGCAGGACGAGCGCCTTCAGGCCCGACCAGGTGAGGAAGCCCGTCGTCCAGCCGCCGATCCGCACGACGTCGCCGCGCCCGAAGGAGGGCAGCCAGCGCAGGGTCTCGGAGAAGACGTAGATCAGCAGGATGCCGATCAGGAAGGTCGGCAGCGAGATGCCGAGCAGCGACACGGTCTCGAGCGTGCCGGCGAGCGCCGTGCCGCGCCGGAGCGCCGCCACGACGCCGAGCACGATGCCGAAGACCATGGCGAACACGGAGGCGCAGAAGGCGAGCTCGAGCGTCGCGGGCAGGCGCTCCGCGAAGAGCGCCGAGACGGGTTGGCGGAACTGGTAGGAGATGCCGAAATCGCCGGTCGCGGCCCGGCCGATGTAGCGGGCGATCTGGAGGGGGATCGGGTCGTCGAGGCCGAGCGAGGCGCGCAGCTTCACGCGCTCCTCGTAGGGCGTGTCGATCGAGACGATCTGGTTCACGGGATCGCCCACGAACCGGAACATCGAGAACGCGATGATGCCGACGGCGAGGAAGACGCCCACGGCCTGGATCACGCGTCGGACGAGAAAGGCGATCATCTTGGGACCACTCAGGCGCCCGGCCGATCCGAAGACCGGCCGGGCAGAACATGGGGAGCGGGCGGCGCCTTACTCCTTGGTCACCCACTCGAAGCGGATCTGGTTGTCGCCGCGCTGGGCCACCTTCATCTTCTTCGAGATGCCCCACGCCAGCGATTGCTGGTGCAGGGGGATGTAGCCGTAATCGGCGTTGCCGATCTCGTAGGCCTGCTTGATCATCGCGTCCCGCTTGGCCTGGTCCGTCTCCGTCAGGATCTGGTCGGTCAGGTCGTCCACCTTCGGGTTGCAGTAGCCGCCGAGGTTGGTGTCGCCGCGCGAGGCGCCGTTCCGGCCGCGGCAGCCCATGATCTCGAAGAGCACGTTGTGGCTGTCGCCGGTGCTCGGCGTCCAGCCGAGGAGGTAGAAGGACGTGTTGAACCCGCCCGACTTCAGCACCTTGGCGAAGTACTGCGCCTTCGGCTCGATGATCGGGTTCACCTTCACGCCGACGCGCGCCAGCATGCCGATGACGGCCCGGCAGATGTCGCCGTCGTTGACGTAGCGGTCGGAGGGGCAGTTCATGCCGACCTCGAACCCGTCCGCGTAGCCGGCGGCCGCGAGGAGCTTCTTGGCGCCCTCCGGGTCCGCCTTCGGACGCGTGAAGTCCTTCGACAGCTTGAAGTACTCGGGCGCGATCATCAGGGCCGAGGGGGTCGACAGGTTGCGCATCACGCGCGACTTGATGACGTCCACGTCGATCGCCTTGTAGAAGGCCTCGCGCACGCGCGGATCCTTGAAGGGGTTCTTGCCCTTCACGTTCGAGTTCACGAGCTCGTCGCGGACCTGGTCCATGCCGAGGAAGATCGTGCGGGTCTCGGGGCCCGTGAGCACCTGGGCGTTCGCCGTGCCGTTGACGCGCGCGATGTCCTGCAGCGGCACGGGCTCGATGATGTCCACCTCGCCCGACAGGAGCGCCGAGACGCGGGTGGAATCGTTCGCGATCGGCGTGAAGACGATCTCGTCGACGTTGCCTTCCATCTTGCCCCAGTAGCCGGCGTTCTTCTTGAACACCGTGCGGACGCCCGGCTGGTGGCTCTCGATCGTGAAGGGGCCCGTGCCCATCGCGTTCAGCGAGGCGTAGCTCGGCGTGGTGGCGGCGGCCGGCGTCGGCGCGACGGCGCCGTTCTTCTCGGCCCAGGCCTTCGACATGATGTACCAGCCGTCGAACTGGTAGTTCAGGATCGGGTTCGGCTTGTCGGTCACGATGTCGACGGTCGTCTCGTCGACCTTGATCACCTTGGCGTCCGGCGGCAGGCGGGTCGCGAAGTTCGAGCCCGTGGCCCGCACGCGCTCGGCCGAGAACACGACGTCGTCGGCCGTGAACGGCGTGCCGTCCGAGAACTTGACGCCCTTGCGCAGGTGGAAGCGCCAGCGGTTCGGCTCCGGGGTCTCCCAGCGCTCGGCCAGGGCCGGCTTGATGGACAGGTCCTTGTCGCGCTTGGTCAGTCCTTCGTAGACGTGGCCCAGGTGAGCGATCGTGGTGGTCTCGTTCAGCGTGTAGGGATCGAGCGCCTTCAGGTCGCCCTGGTTGGCGTATCGGATGGTCACGGCGGAGGCGGGCAGCGTGGCGGCGACGAGGCCGAGGGCTGCCAACGCCGCGAGGGCGCTGCGAAACGTCATGCTGGGGATCTCCACGGTCCGCGCCGATCCGAGGCGGGCCAAGACCGCCAGATTAGAACGGCTTCGAGGATCGGCTCAAGTGCGTCCATTGCGCCGTCGAGGAGGCTCGACAGGCCCCGCGCGATCCGCTATGGCGGCCGCAATTCACAACAGGATCGCTGAAATCCTTAAGCGGGCCGTCGTCGCGGCCCGTTCAGCAGAGGTGCCTCCGTCATGAACATCATCGAAGAGATCGAACGCGAGCAGGTCGCCAAGCTCGGCAAGACGATCCCCGATTTCGAGCCCGGCGACACGGTCACGGTCAACGTGAAGGTCGTCGAAGGCGAGCGCACCCGCATCCAGGCCTACGAAGGCGTCTGCATCGGCCGCTCGGGCGGCGGGCTGAACGAGTCCTTCACGGTCCGCAAGATCTCCTACGGCGAGGGTGTCGAGCGCGTGTTCCCGCTCCACTCGCCCCTCATCGATTCCATCAAGGTCGTGCGCCGCGGCAAGGTCCGCCGCGCCAAGCTCTACTACCTGCGCGACCGCCGCGGGAAGTCGGCCCGCATCGCCGAGCGCGCCGAGCGCAAGAAGACGGACGTCGTCGCGGCCCAGTAGGCCGCACGCGGCCGCCGGGCGGCGGCCGCACCCGGGAACCCCGCCCGGCGGACCACGAGGTGCCGCATGGTCGAGATCCGACGGCCCCTCGGGCACGGCCCCCTCGGGCCCGCACCGCTCTGCACGGCCTGCGGAACGCCGCTGGGCCGGCTGGACGCGGCCGTCGGCGATCATTGCCGCACCCTCGCGTGCCGTGCCGCGATGGCGGTGCGGCGGGACCGCGCGGCGAAGATCGCCCGCGACGAACGGGACGCCGCCTCCGCCCGGGCCGTCTTCGCGGGCCGGCCCGGGATCGAGGCGACCCTCCACCTTCCGGCCTTCGACAGGCCGCTCCTGCCGCACGATCCCGCCAGGGCCGCGACCTTCCGGGCCACCCTGACGGCCGCCATGGCGGAGGCCGTCGCCCTGGCGACGGAGGCCGGCCCGGAGCCCGAGGCGTCCGCTCCCGGATCGGGTCGACCCGAGCTCGAGCAGGGCTGCGCGCTCTGCGGCGGATCCTGCTGCCGCTTCGGCGGCGACCACGCCTTCCTGGCGGCCCCGCACCTCGCGCGCCGGCTGGGTCCCGATCCGGCCACGGCCGCCGGGCCGACGATCGAGGCCTACATGGCCAGGCTTCCGGCCCTGTCCTACGCGGAATCCTGCCTGTTCCACGGCCCGGCCGGCTGCGCGCTGGACCGGCACGAGCGCTCCGACATCTGCAACGCCTACCGGTGCGCCGGGCTCGGCCGCCTCGCCGACCTGCTCGACCGGGGCCGGCGCGTCGGCGCGTCGGCCGTGGCGGAGGGCGTCGCGACGCGCTCGGCCGTCATCGCGCCGGCCCACCTTTCCGCCGCGCCGCCGCCCGTCTAGAACGACTCCACGACAGCCCCGGGACCCGGCCGGTCCCGGACAGGACGACAGCCATGACCGCGCCTCGCACGCTCTACGACAAGATCTGGGACGACCACGTCATCGATCGGCAGCCCGACGGCACCTGCCTCCTCTATGTCGACCGCCACCTCGTCCACGAGGTCACGAGCCCGCAGGCCTTCGAGGGCCTGCGCGTCGCCGGCCGCAAGGTGCATGCGCCGTCGAAGACGCTCGCCGTCGTCGACCACAACGTCACCACGGGCGACCGCCGCACGTCGCTCGACGAGGATCCCGAATCCATCGGCCAGATCCTGGCGCTGGCCGACAACACCCGCGAATTCGGCATCGAGTATTACGACGCCTTCGATTCCCGCCAGGGCATCGTCCACGTGATCGGGCCCGAGCAGGGCTTCACGCTGCCCGGCCAGACCATCGTCTGCGGCGACAGCCACACGTCGACGCACGGCGCCTTCGGCTCGCTCGCGCACGGGATCGGCACGTCGGAGGTGGAGCACGTCCTCGCGACGCAGACGCTGATCCAGAAGAAGAT
This sequence comes from Methylorubrum extorquens, assembly GCA_019695455.1. Lineage (GTDB taxonomy): Bacteria > Pseudomonadota > Alphaproteobacteria > Rhizobiales > Beijerinckiaceae > Enterovirga > Enterovirga extorquens_A. The sequence goes on from JAEUAC010000198.1 coordinate 15,689, forward strand.
GAAGAACATGCGGGTGACGGTCGACGGCCGCCCCGGGCCCGGCGTCACGGCCAAGGACATCACGCTCGCCATCATCGGGGCGATCGGGACGGCGGGCGGCACGGGCCACGTCATCGAGTACGCCGGCGAGGCGATCCGCGGCCTGTCGATGGAGGGCCGCATGACCCTCTGCAACATGTCGATCGAGGGCGGCGCGCGGGCCGGCATGGTGGCGCCGGACGAGACCACCTTCGCCTACCTGGACGGCAGGCCCAAGGCGCCCAAGGGCGCCGCCTGGGACGAGGCCGTCCGGTTCTGGCGGACGCTTCCCTCCGACGAGGGCGCGGCCTTCGACCGCGAGGTCCGGCTCGACGCCGCGAACCTGCCGCCCCTCGTCACCTGGGGCACGAGCCCGGAGGACGTGATCTCGATCGACGGCATCGTGCCGGACCCGGACGCGATCGCCGACGAGAACACGCGGCTCTCCAAGCAGCGGGCGCTCGCCTATATGGGCCTGCGCCCGGGCACGAAGGTGACCGACATCGCGCTCGACCGGGTGTTCATCGGCTCTTGCACGAACAGCCGCATCGAGGATCTGCGCGAGGCGGCCCGCATCGTGGCGGACAAGACGGTGCACCCGTCGGTCCAGGCCTGGGTGGTGCCGGGCTCCGGCGTCGTGAAGATGCAGGCGGAGGCCGAGGGCCTCGACCGCATCTTCCTCAAGGCGGGCTTCCTGTGGCGCGAGCCCGGCTGCTCCATGTGCCTCGCCATGAACGCGGACCGCCTCGGCCCGGAGGAGCGCTGCGCCTCGACCTCGAACCGGAACTTCGAGGGCCGGCAGGGCCACAAGGGCCGCACGCACCTCGTCTCCCCGGCCATGGCCGCCGCCGCCGCCATCGCGGGCCGCTTCGTGGACGTCCGCACCCTCGGCTGATGCCGACGATCGCCCGGCGCGGTCCCTTCCGCGTCTTCTTCTACAGTGCCGATTGCGGCGAGCCCGCGCACGTTCACGTCGAGCGGGACGTGCGCGTGGCGAAGGTCTGGCTGCACGATCTCACGATCGCGCGGAGCGGGGGCTTTCCCGCGCCGGAACTGGGACGCATCATGCAGATGGTCAGGGATGGACGATCCGAGTTCCAGGAGGTCTGGAATGAGCATTGCGGCGGTTGAAGCGGAGCCCATGATCCAGTCCGTTCGGTTCGAGAACGGCCGGTTGGTCGTCGAATTGTCCGACGGGCGGACCATCGGCACCCCGGTCTCCTGGTACCCCAGGCTCGACCGCGCGGCCGAGGCCCAGCGTGCGCATTGGAGGCTGATCGGTCGGGGCGAGGGCATCCATTGGCCGGAACTCGACGAGGATCTGAGCCTGGCGGGCATGCTGGCGGGCCGATCGGCCCCGGGCGGCCGACGGTAGGATGAGCACGCCGCCCGATCGCGCCCAGCAGTCGCGCGAGACCCTGGAGCGCGTCCGGCGCGACACGGAGACGGTCGGCTCGTCGTCGCTCGCCCGCGTGGGCCAGCGGGCGGCGGATCACTTCGCCGGCCGGGATGCG
>JAEUAC010000122.1 GCA_019695455.1 Methylorubrum extorquens
TCATGGAGAAGCCCGCAGCCTCGCGTCTCGACGGAGACGGATCGATAGCGGGTCGACGTCGAACCCGGCAGGCTTCGTCGGGCAGCGTACGATCGGCTACTTGCTGTCGGCGACGTGGACGCCGTCCCACCCGGCGGGCGGCGGCTGGCGCAGGAAGGCCGCGATCCGCTGGTCGTAGAGATCGTAGAGCCCGCCCAGGTCGAACGGGGCGGCCGCCGACCGGCAGGCGGCGACGAGGGCCGCGGCGCTCGCGAAATCCGCGGCCCGATAGCGCGCGAGCAGGGCCTCGTGCGCGCCCGAGAGCCGGTCGAAGGCGTCCGATGCCCGGATCGCGGCATCGCCGAGGAGCGCGTGGACCGCCTCCGGCTCCCGCTTCCCCTTCACGCGCAGCCGGTCGATCTCGATCACGGCGTAGTCCCGCCGGACGATCTCGGCCGTGGCCGAGCCGAGGACGACCGCGACGCCGTAGGTCTTCGACTGGCCTTCCAGCCGCGACGCGAGATTTACGGTGTCGCCCAGGACGGAATAGTCGAAGCGCAGGGTCGAGCCCATGTTGCCGACGACGCAGGTGCCCGTGTTCAGGCCGATCCCGACCGCGATCGGCACGTGCGGCCGGCCGGCCGCCTCGTCCTCCCGGGCCCGGTCGACGTTCACGCGCGCGAGCCGGCGCAGCATCTCGAGCGCCGCCGCGCAGGCGTTGTGCTCCTGGCGGGGGTCGGTCAGGGGCGCGTTCCAGAACGCCATGATGGCGTCGCCCATGTACTTGTCGATCGTGCCGCGGTGGTCGAGGATCGCGTCGGTCAGCGGCGTCAGGAAGCCGTTCATGAGGGCGGTGAGGCCCTGCGGGTCCGCCTTGAAGGTCTCGGCGATCGTGGTGAAGCCGCGCACGTCCGAGAACAGGATCGTCATCCGGCGCTCCTCGCCGCCGAGCTTCAGCGCCTCGGGAGACTGCGCGAGCTGCTCGACCAGGGCCGGCGAGATATAGCGCCCGAACGCCGACCGGATCCTGTTCCGCCCGAGCTCCTCGCGGACGTAGTTCGTGAAGACGATGGTCGCGTAGACGGCGAAGCTCGCGGCCAGGGGGAAGGTCGCGTCGAGCAGGATGCCCTGGTGCGCGTAGCGGTACCAGGACGCCGCGCCGAGGCAGCCCGCGACCGCGGCGCCGAGGAGGAGGAGCGGCAGCGCCCCGAGCAGCGGCGCGAACAGGACGATGGCGAAGGCGATCGCGACCGTCGCCACGAGCTCGAGCGGCAGCGCATAGCTCGGCTCGGACAGCATCTCGCCCTGCAGGGCGCTTTCCAGCACCTGGGCATGGACCTCGACGCCCGGCATGGAGCGGGCGGTCGGCGTCGTCTTGTTGTCGAGAAGGCCGATCGCCGACGTGCCGACGAGCACGATCTTGCCCGCGAGGCGGGCCGGATCGACCCGGCCGGCCAGGATGTCGGCCGCCGGGACGAACTTCGCCGGATCGGGACGGGCGAAGTGGACCCAGATCTGCCCGTTCCGGTCGGTCGGCAGCTCGACGTCGCCGAGGCGGACGGACACCATGCCGTCCTCGTCCGCGCGCAGCACCAGGGCGCCCGCGCCCGTCAGCACGCGCAGCATCTCGAGCGTCAGCGTCGGCAGGATGCGGCCGCCGGCCGAGACCACCATGGGCACGCGGCGCACGATGCCGTCGCGCTCCGGCGTGATGGTGAACAGGCCGCGGCCCGCGGCGGCCTCGTTCAGGACCGGGACGTTCGGCAAGATGCCCGGGAAGCGGGGCAGGAAGCGGCCCGGATCGGGCCCGAGCACGGCGATGCCGGTCTGGCGGGCGAGGTCGATGTCGCCCGCGGCCTCGCCGGCCCCGACCGCCGTCTGGCCGAGGACGACGCGGCTCCCGGCGATCGCGGCCGCGAGCAGGCGGTCGTTGTCGGGCAGCTTGCGGAGGACGTCGCGGGTCGGCTCGTCGAGCCCCGGCAGAGAGGTCGCGACGGTCGCGGGGGACAGCCGGTCGGGCTCGGCGAAGACGACGTCGAACCCGATCACGTCCGCGCCGGCCGCCGCGATCCCCTCGACGAGCCGCGCGACGAGCGTCCGCGGCCAGGGCCACTGCCCGTATTCGCGCAGGCTCGCCTCGTCGATGTCGACGATGACGACCGGCCGCTCCGCCGCGAGGGGGCGAGGCTGCACGGCCTGGAAGAAGTCGAACACGCGCAGGCGCAGGGATTCGACGGGAGCCGGATCCCAGATGCGGACGGCCACGAGAACGACGAGGAGGGCGAGGGCGAGCGCGCGGCCGGCGCCGAACCAGCGCGCGATCCGCCGGATCGGGGAGCGGGGCGTGCCGGAGCTGCGCCGCAGACGGGCCGGCCGGAAGGTGAGGGGAGACCGCATCGGCCGGGCGTGGCCCGCCCGACCGCTCAGGCCGTGAGGCCGAGCTTCGCCAGCTCGACCCGGGCCCGGAGGTCGATCTCGCCGAGGATGCCGTCGAGCGCGGGATCGCCCGTCCTCGGCAGGTCGGCGAGCTTCGCCGCGATGGTCGAGAGCGTCGCGGCCGGGATCGAGCCGCCGAGCACGGCGGCCTTCAGGGCGTCGAGCGCGTCGAGGACGTCGCGCCCGGACTGCGCGCCGCGGCGTCGGCGATGGCCGGGATCCTCCTCGGCCTGGAGCGCCAGGATCGCGTCGAGGGTGGCGAGGGGCGCCGCCGACCGCGCGCCGCTCGTGGCGGCGCGCTTGGGATCGTCCAGCGTGAACCGGCCGGTGGCGGCCTGTTCGCGCGGCCGGGCCTGCGGGGCGACCGAGAGGGCCGCGAAACGCGGATCGATCCGCATGGACACCTTCCTCCGTCGAGCCCCGATGCACCCTTCCGCCCGTATCGTTAACGGATCCTGAAGAACCCGGCAGCATTTGCCGGGCGGGCCGGCCAGGATGCCCCTGCCGTCCCGGCACGGCGCGGCGCGATCCGGAAAATCCGACGCCGTCCCAATGGCTTGCGCCGTCTTCTTCCGTGGCACGGGTCTGGCGACGGGGTGCCCGTCATGCGCATTCCTCCCTCCCTCCGCAAGGTCGCCCGCCTGGCCCTCGCCCTGGCCGTGACCGCCCCGACGCTGTTCGGCGCGGCGCCCGTCGCCGCGTTGTCGCGCATCAAGGATCTCGCCCAGGTCGAGGGCGTCCGGCAGAACCAGCTCGTCGGCTATGGCCTCGTCGTCGGCCTGAACGGCACGGGCGACACGCTGAACAACGCGCCCTTCACCAAGCAGTCGCTGACGGCGATGCTGGAGCGGCTCGGCGTCAACACGCGCGGCGCGACGCTCCGGACGGCCAACGTCGCGGCCGTCATGGTCACGGCGAGCCTGCCGGCCTTCGCCACCCAGGGCACCCGGCTCGACGTCACGGTGTCGGCCCTCGGCGATTCCAAGTCGCTGCAGGGCGGAACGCTGCTCGTGACGCCGCTCCTCGGCGCCGACGGCGAGGTCTACGCGGTCGGCCAGGGATCCGTCACCATCGCGGGCTTCCAGGCCGAGGGCGACGCGGCCAAGATCACCCGCGGCGTGCCGACGGTCGGCCGCATCGCGAACGGCGCCGTGATCGAGCGTGAGGTCGAGTTCAAGCTGAACGCGCAGAAGTCGCTCCGCCTGTCGCTCCGCAATCCGGACCTGACCACAGCGAAGCGCATCGCGGGCTCGATCAACGACTTCCTGGGCGCCGACACGGCCGAGCCCACCGATCCCGCCACCATCACGCTGAACATCCCGGCCAAGTACCGGGGCAACATGATCCAGCTCCTCACCGAGGTGGAGCAGCTGCGGGTCGAGCCGGACCAGACGGCCCGGGTCGTCGTCGACGAGCGCTCCGGCATCATCGTCATGGGGCGGGACGTGCGGGTGTCGCAAGTCGCGGTCGCGCAGGGCAACCTGACGGTCACGATCTCCGAGCGCCCCACGGTCAGCCAGCCGGAAGCCCTGTCCAACGGCGAGACCGTGGTCGTGCCGCGCAGCAACGTGAAGGTCGACACGGGCGACAAGAACAAGCTCGCCCTCGTCGGAGAAGGCGTGACCCTGCGCGAACTGGTGGACGGCCTGAACGCGCTCGGCATCGGGCCGCGCGACCTGATCTCCATCCTTCAGGCGATCAAGTCCTCCGGCGCCCTCCAGGCCGATATCGAGGTGATGTGATGGTGGCTCCGCTCGCCCTGATGGGGCTCTCGCTCGCAGCGAACGTCGTCGAGAACGTGACGGGCGCGATCGCCAAGGCCGCCGGGAGCGGCCAGCCCGCCTCCCAGGCGTCGTCGCAGACGCGCAAGACGGCCGACGATTTCGAGAGCATGTTCCTGGAGCAGTCGCTCGACCGCCTCACGCAATCCACCGGCGACGAAGGTCCGCTCGGCGAGAACGGAACCGGAGGCGGGGTCTACAAGTCCATGCTTTCGAAAGAATATGCGCGTTCGATCGTGAAGTCCGGCGGGCTGGGCATCGGCGACCAGGTCTATGCCCAGATGCTCAAGCTGCAGGAAGGAGCCCAAGGTGCACAATCATCTTGATGCGATCGTCGACCGCGGCGCCGCCGAGGCGCTGATCGGCAGCCTCTTCGGGCTGATGGACGAACTGCGCGAGACGCTCGAGACCGAGACGGCCCTGATCGGCGCGGGCCGGACCCAGGACGGCCTCGCCGGCGAGGTCCGCAAGACCGAGCTCGGCCAGGCCTATATCCGGCATCTCCAGGCCGCGAAGTCGAACGTCGTCGCCCTGAAGCGCCATGCACCGGACCGGCTGCAGGATTTCCGCCAGTCGCAGGTCGAGTTCGAGCGCGTGCTGGAGCGGAACCAGGCCGTGATCGCGACGGCCAAGGCCGTGTCGGAGAGCCTCGTGAAGGGCGTCGCCGAGGAGCTCGAGCGCCGTCGACGGCCGGTCTCCTACACGTCGACCGGCGCCGGGGCGAGTGCCGCGCCGCTCGTATTCTCGCGCCGATACTGAGTATTCGAAATTAAATCGCGTTAGGGGAGCGGTTCGAACGTTAACCACTTGTTTAAACCGCCGATTCAGCTGGTGCGTGTTCTACCTGGATCTTGCGGCAATGCAGCCGCGTGAACAGGGGACGCTCATGGAGATCGGTGCTCCTTCCCGCGTGGCGGTCGCGCCTCCGGTCGCGGATTTCGGGCGTCAGGCGCCCAAGGCTCCGTCCGAGGCGGTGACGACCGAACTGCCGGCCCGGAAGTCGGTGCAGCAGACCGGCGCGTCCGACGCGACGGTCGACGGCCGGGGCGGCCGGCCGGGCGGCGACACCGTCGACCGGAACCTGACCATCGACCTCGAGACGCAGAAGGTCGTCTTCAGGGCGGTGGACCAGCGGACCGGCGAGGTGATCGTCCAGATCCCGGACCCGCGCTACCTCAAGGCCTACATGGACCAGAAGAAGGCGGCGGAGACGGACGACCTGGCCGGGGACAAGCTCGCGCGCAGCGCCTGAGGTTTCCTCAGGCGGCGTCGGTCGCGGCCGCGGGCTGCGTCAGGCGCTCGAGAAGTTCCTTCTCGTAGGCCACGAGCTTCTTTCCCCGTTTCAGGGCCTTGTAGTAGTCGCCGGACAGGATGCAGTCGAAGATGGCCGCGATCAGCGGCGTCGCGCTCGGCGCGGCCGCCATGATCTCGTTGGCGCGTGCCATGAACTGCGCCTCCGACTGGACCGGATCGTCCGAGAGATAGGCCGCCTCGAGCGCCAGGTAGAGCCGCTTGCACGGCGTGTCGGCCTCGCGCTCCGTGATGATGTCCCGCTCGCGCAACACCTTCGTCTGCGTCTCGATGACGAAGTCCGAGCGGCGCGCGCCGTTGCGGATCGAGACGCTGCCCAGGATGAGGCGCTCGTTCGGGGCGAGTTCGATGCGGAGCGGCATGGCGGGTCCTCCTGTCGGTCGGACCATCCCCCGCGCTGGTTAACGAATCGACAAGACCGCACCGTCCGCCCCGTCCGGTCCGACGTCCGCCCAGCGCCGCCACATGCCCCGGAACGCGTCGCCGAGCATGGCGCCGAGCCCCGCATGGTCCATGGCGGGCGAGGCCGCCATGCGATCCCGCAGACCGTGCCGGATGCGCCGGAGCCTGTCCGGGTCCCGCGCCAGCGCGGTCGCCGTGTCGACGTAGCCGTCGACCGAAAGGGCCGAGAGCTCGGCGAGCCCGACGGACTCCAGGATCCCGAAGCCGAGGCGGGCCACGCAGTGACGGCCCGTCAGCGAGACGAACGGCACGCCCATGTAGAGCGTGTCGAGGCTCGTCGTGCCGCCGTTGTAGGGGAAGGGATCGAGGCAGACGTCGACCCGGCGGTAGAGCACGAACCGGTTCTCCGGCGTGCGCGGCTCGAAGTCGATGCGGTCGAGCGGCAAGCCGTGCGCCGCGAAGCGGCGCTCCACGTCGCCCCGGACCTTGGCGGTCTCGATGCCCGCGATCTCGCAGAGGAGCCGCGCGTCCGGCAGGTCCGCGAGGATGCGGCTCCAGGCGTCCAGCGTCGAATCGCTCAGCTTGGACGCGTTGTTGAAGGAGCCGAAGGTCACGAACCCGTTCCCCTCGAAGGGCGGCCGGTCGGCCGGCTCGGGGCAGAGCGGGTGGGCCTGATAGCAGAACGAGAGCCGCGGCACGCGCCACAGCGTCTCGACGCTCCAGCCTTCGCCGTCGCCCTCCGGCTCCGTGACGTCGCCGAGCCGGTAGTCGATCGCCGTCATGCCGATCGTGCCCGGATAGCCGATCCAGGTGAACTGCACGGGCGCGGGCTTGCGGGCGAAGATGCCGAGACGGTTCCCGGCCGTGTGCCCGGAGAGGTCGACCAGGATGTCGATGCCGTCCGCCTCGATCCGGTCCGCGGCCGTGTCGTCGTCGATGCGGCGGATGCAGGTCCAATGGTCGAACAGCTCGCGGAGCCGGTCCGTCGCCTCGTCGACGAGGATCGTGTTCGAATAGGCGAACGTCTCGAAGGCGTCGGGGGGCAGGTTCCGCAGCGCGGGTTCGAAGAAGTAGTTCACCGAATGCTGGCGCAGGTCGCCGGACACGAAGCCCACGCGCAGTCGCCGCTCCGGATCGCGATCGTTGCGGAACGGCCGCTGGCGCAGGAGCGGGTCGCAGAAGGTCCGGCCGAAATGCCGGGCGTCCTCGGCCATCTCGTCGGGCCCGACATCGTCCCGGTAGAGCCTCTGGAACAGGGCGTGGCTGTAGGCGGCCATCCCCGTGATCGCCCGGATGGACGTGCTCCCGTGCGCGCCGACCGCGGCGCGGAGGAGTTCGAGGCTGTCCGCGATCTCGCGCAGGTCGACGGTGCCGATGCTGTCGTCCCGGCAGGCGGAGGCGCGTTCGTAGAGCCGCATCGCGTCGTCGCGGCGGCCCATCTCGCCGTACAGGCCGGCCAGGTTGATGAGCGTCGGCGCATGCGTCGGGGCGAGCGCGACGGCGGCCTCGAACGCCTCGGCCGCCTCCTCGAAGCGGCGGCCCGCCTTCAGCACGTTGCCGAGATTGTTGTGCGCGGCGACGTAGGTCGGGTCGATCGCGATCGCCTGCCGAAGCGCCGCCTCGGCTTCCCCGGTCAGCGTCATGATGCGGTAGGCGTCCGCGACGTTGTTCAGGGCCTCGATGAAGTCGGGCTTGGCCTCCACGGCGCGCGCGTATTCGTCGAGAGCCTGCCGGAAGCGGAACTCGCGCGCGAAGCAGTTGCCGAGGTTGTAGCGGAGGTTCGCGTCGGCGGGCGCGATCCGAACGGCCTCGATCAGGCAGGCCTTCGCCTCCTCGGTGCGGTCGAGCGCGAGCAGCACCGTCCCGAGATTGCTGTGGATGTCGGCGACGTCCGGCCGGAGCGTGCGCGCCGTCTCGAACTCCGCCAGCGCTTCCTGGAGGCGCCCGGATTCGCGCAGGAGGTTGCCGAGGTTGTTGCGGGCGAAGGCGTGCTCGGGGTCCAGCCGGATGGCGGCCCGCATCCGGGCCTCGGCCACGTCGGCGCGGCCCAGGTCGGCGAGGGCGAGGCCGAGATGGCACAACGCCGTCGCGTAGTCGGGCTGGATCGCGAGCGCGCGCTCGTAGGCCGCGACGGCGTCCTCCGGGCGTTTCAGGTTGGCGAGCGCGAGGCCGAGATTGTTCCAGGCGAGCGCGTAATCCGGCCGCAGCGCGACGGCGTCCCTCAGGTGACGCTCGGCCTCCGCGAACTCGCCGAGATCCTGGCACGTGCTGCCGAGGTTGTTGAGCGTCTGGGCGTCGCGCGGATCGAGCGCGGTCGCGAGCCGGAGCGAGTCCGCGGCCTCGACCAGCCGACCCTGCCGGTTCAGCACGATCCCGCGCGTCCGGTGGATGCCCGCGACCTCGGCGTTCCGGTCGATCGCGAGCCCCGCGAGCGATTCGGCGAGGTCGAGGCGGCCCGAATCGAGGGCCACGCAGGCGGCGAGATGCAGCGCGTCGGCGTTCCCGGAATCCAGGAGCACCGCCACGTCGCAGACCGCCTCGGCCGCCTCGAGCCGCTGCTCGGCATGGTAGCGCAGGCCGTGCGCGAGAAGCCGCGTGACGAAGCGGCCGCGGTCGGCGAGGTCGGCCCCGGCCCAGTCCCGGCCGGCATAGCTCAGGAGGAGGGCGCGCATCTCCGGCAGGCGCGACTGCGCGAGCAGGGCGTCCGCGAGCGCGAACCAATGCGACGACGCGGTCGCGTCCGCCTTCAGGGCCGCGGCGAGATGCGGGACGGCCTCCGTGTGACGGCCCTGCTCGGCCTGGATCCGGCCGAGGCCGAAGACGGCCCTGGCGTCGCTCGGATCGGCCCGGACGGCCTGCCGATACAGGCTCTCGGCCTGGTCCAGCCGGCCCTTGGCCCGACGGGCATCCGCGCGCCGCAGGAGGTCTGACGTCCCGGCGGGGGGAGGGGAGGGCCTTGAACGCGGGTGCATGGATGATTCCGGGCGGCCCGGAACGATCCTCCGGTATGGTAAACCGGGGCTTAAGACCGCGGACGATCGCCGTCTCGGCGCCGCCCGTCCGCGGGCGACGGCGGGCCGGAGCCCGCCGTCGGGTCAGCGCAGGAGCTGCAGGACGTTCTGCTGGGCCGTGTTGGCGAGCGACAGGGCCGAGATCGCGAGCGACTGGCGGGTGGAGAGCGCCTGCGAGTTCGCCGCCTCCTCGTTCAGGTCCGCGTTGACGAGGTTCGAGGAGCCCGTCTGCAGCGTGTTGACGAGGTTCTTCGTGAAGTCCTGCCGGTTCTGCACGATCGTCAGCTTGGAGCCGAACGAGGTCGCGTAGGACCGGAGCCGGGACGTCGCCGTCGTCAGGCTCGTCAGCGTCGCGTCGATGTCGGTGTTCTTCGTGAACGAGTTGGTCGCGTCCAGCGTGACGCCGGTTAAGCTCAGGCCGGCCGAGGTCGCATCGACGTTCTTCAGCGTGACGTTGGAGGTGTTGTCCGAGTTGAACGCGACCTTGAGCTGCTTCGTCGTGTCGCTCGAATTGATGAGGTTCGTGCCGTTGAAGCTCGCGTCGTTCGCCAGCTGGTCGATCTGGTTCAGGAGGTCGTTGTATTGCTGGGCGAAGTTCGCGCGCGCCTCGAGGCCGTTGACCGTGAGGTCGGCCGTGTTGTTCGCCTCGTTGTAGTAGGTCGTGCCCGGCTTGTCGGCGGCGACCGACGAGAAGCCGAGGGCCGTGAGCGTCGTGCCCGTCGTGATCTCGATCCGGCCGACGCCGTTCACGGCAATGCGCTTGCTCGTCGAATCGCGGGAGAAGATGGACGAGCCGGCGGCCGCGTTGAGGCCCGCGATCGCGGTGTCGAGCGTGGAGCCCGACGCGAGCGAGAAGGATTTCGCCACGCCGTCGATCGTGAAGCTGATCGTCTGGGCAGAGGCCGAGGACGCGTAGTCCGTCGACGCCGTCCCGGTTGTCGTGATGGCGGTCGCCTTCGCCTGGTTGCCGACCGACTTCGCAGAATCGACCAGCTTCTGGATGTTGGTGATGCCGGAATTGGCGGCCTGGATGGTCTGGATCCCGTTCGAAATCCCGTCGAGCAGGGCCGACAGGTCTCCGGCGCGGCTGTCGAGAGCGGCCGCCGTGAAGAAGTTGAGCGGGTTGTCGAGCGCCGAGTTGACCTTCTTGCCGGTGGCGAGGCGGTTCTGCGTGGTGCCGAGGAGATCGGCCGTATTCTGCGCCGACAGGAGATTCTGGCGGGTGGCGGACGTGAGAACGATGTCGGACATGGCGATCCTCGTGATCCCTATGCCCCGGTCGCGGGGGATCGCCCCCCTGATGCGCCCGCCGATCTTTCGATTGCCTTAACCCTAACCAGTCGTTGACCAGACGATTGTTGCATTGTGTCACGCCGACCAGGTCGACCGCCGGCGCGTTCGGCTGGAACTGCACTGATCGTATCTGGTCTCTGCTGATCGCTTCCGCGACGGGCGACGCCCCGGCGGACGGGAAGGCGCCGAACGCGAAACGGCGGGGCTCTCGCCCCGCCGTCCCGGTCGATGCGGCGGGCTCGCGCCCGCCGGGAGGGTTCGCCTTAGCGGAGCAGCTGCAGGACGTTCTGCTGCGCCTGGTTCGAGAGCGACAGCGCCGAGATCGCGAGCGACTGGCGGGTCGACAGGGCCTGGGAGTTCGCCGCTTCCTCGTTCAGGTCCGCGTTGACGAGGTTGGAGGAGCCCGTCTGCAGCGTGTTGATGAGGTTCTTGGTGAAATCCTGCCGGTTCTGCACGATCGTCAGGTTCGAGCCGAACGACGTCGCGTAGGTCCGGAGCTTGGACGTGGCGTTGCCGAGCGACGTGAGCGCGGTGTCGATGTCGGTGTTCTGCGTGAACGACTTCGACGCGTCCAGCGTGACGGCCGTGAGGCTCAGGCCGGCCGACGTGGCGTCGACGTTCTTGAGGGTCACGTTCGACGTGTTGTCGGCGTTGAAGGCGATCTTGAGCTGCTTCGACGTGTCGCTCGAGTTGATGAGGTTCGTGCCGTTGAAGCTCGCATCGTTCGAGAGCTGGTCGATCTGGCTCAGCAGGTCGTTGTACTGCTGGGCGAAGTTCGACCGGGCCTCGAGGCCGTTGACCGTCAGATCGGCCGAGTTGTTCGACTCGTTGTAGTAGGTCGTGGTCGCCTTGTCGGTGCCGTTGGTCGAGAAGCCGATGGCGGTCGCGTTCGCGCCCGTGATCTCGATCTTGCCGACGCCGTTGACGGCGACGCGCTTGCCGGTCGAGTCCTTCGAGAACACCGACGAGCCCGCGGCCGCGTTGAGGCCGGCGATCGCCGTGTCGAGCGAGGAGCCCGAGGCGAGCGAGAAGGACTTCGCGACGCCGTCGATCGTGAAGTTGATCGTGGCCGCCGCCGTGGCGGACGCGTAGTCGGCCGAGCCGGTGCCCGTCGTCGTGATGGCAGTCGCCTTGGCCTGGTTCGCGACGGACTTCGCCGAGTCGACCAGCTTCTGGATGTTGGTGATGCCCGTGTTGGCCGCCTGGATGGTCTGGATGCCGTTCGAGATGCCGTCCAGCAGGCCGGAGAGATCGCCGGCGCGGCTGTCGAGCGACTGGGCCGTGAAGAAGTTGAGCGGGTTGTCGAGCGCCGAGTTGACCTTCTTGCCGGTGGCGAGGCGGTTCTGCGTGGTGCCGAGGAGGTCGGCCGTGCCCTGCGCGGAGAGCAGGTTCTGGCGGGTGGCCGCCGTGAGGACGATACCGGACATGCTGTGATCCATTTCTGATCGTTAGACCTCCTGTTTCTGGAGG
>JAEUAC010000214.1 GCA_019695455.1 Methylorubrum extorquens
GCGCGCGGGTTGAGGTCGTGCACGATGTAGAGCCACGGCGGGTTGTCGACCAGCCGCTCGTGGGCCGCCCGCGTCGCGGCCGCGATCTCGGCGGGATCGGTGGATTCGGCGAGCTTCTTCAGGGAGGCGTCGAAGATCTCGTCCTTCCATTGCTCGAAGTTGAACCCGTTCGGCGAGAAATTGGCCGACGAGAAGTATCGGGCCATCACGCCGACGTCCGACGACGGCGAGGACACGTTCAGGCCCATGGCGCCCTGAAGGGTGGGTGCGTCCGGCGTCGCCCGGGCTGCCGTCAGCAGAACCTGCCATTCGACGACGTTGAACTCGACCTTGACGCCGCAGGCCTCCTCCAGGTTCTGCTGCAGGAACTCGTTCATGGGCATCGGCAGCATCTGGCCGGAGCCCGAGGTCGAGATCATCATCTTGAAGGCGAGCGGCTTCGCGGCCGTGTAGCCGGCCTCCGCCAGCAGCGCCCTCCCCCGGGCGGGATCGAACGCGTAGCGGTTCTCGGGCTTGCCGAAATGGGGATCGTCCGCCTTCAGCCAGCCGACCGACGGCTCGGCCGTCCCGTTCAGGAGCGTCACGAGCCCTCCGCGATCCACGCAGTAGTTCAGCGCCTGCCTGACCTTCACGTTGCCGAACGGCCCCTTCGCCGAACCCATGTTGTAGAACCACGGCCAGACGTGCGGATACGATCCGGTCGTCACGACGAAGCCCGCGCTCTTCAGGGAGGGCAGGCCGTCCGGCGGCGGCACCTCGATCCAATCGACCTGCCCGGACCGGAGCGCCGCGAGCCGCGCATTCGCCTCCGGGATGGGCATGAGGCGGATGCGGTCCACCTTGGCGCTCTTGGTCGTGTCCCAATAGGCCGCGTTCTTCGCCAGATCGACGGATTCGCGTGGCGAGACCCGCGTGATCCTGAACGGCCCGGTGCCGGCGGCGGGAAGCGAGGCGACCTTGCCCCAGTCGCGCCCGGCCGTCTCGAAGGAGGCGGGCGACGTGAAGAGCAGGTAGACGGCCATGTAGGGGAAGTACGAGGCGGCGGTGGTCGTGGTGATCGCGACCGTCTTCGCGTCGATCTTGCGGTAGCTGCCCATCAGGGGCACGCGGGCCCTGCTGATGCCCGCCGCCGCGGGTTCGTATTGCGGCGAATCCGGCTTGAAATAGCGGTCGAGGTTCCAGACCACGGCGTCGGCGTCGAACGCGGTGCCGTCATGGAAGGTCACGCCCTCGCGCAGGTGGAAGATCCAGGTCCTCTTGTCGTCCGCGGCCTGCTCCCAGCGCTCCGCGAGACCGGGCCGCAGGGTGGCCAGCCGGTCGGTCCGCGTCAGGTCCCACAGGACCAGCCCCTCGAAGATCGGGTAGCCCAGAAAGCGCATGCCCTCGAAGCCGTTGTTCGGCATCCCGGTCGTGGTCGGGATGTCGGAGGCCGTCATGGCGATCCGCAGGGTGGATTGCGCCGCGGCGGGCGCGATGGCTGCGAGCGTGGCCGCGAGAGCGAGGGCGGCTTGGCGGACGGAGGGGAGCATGGGTGTCCTTCGGCAGGCCCGTGCGCGGCGCAAGAGGCGGGCCAAGGGACGGCTCGGCCACGATCTGGCCCGCGCGCGCCGTCGCGGAGCGGCCCGAGCCCGCCCGGGAGCCCGCGGCCGCTCGGCGGCGCAAGACGGCATGGGGCTTCGCGGCAGCGAACGACTGACGCGAGGCACGGGGGTTGCTTGTGCCGGGCACCACTCCACTGGAGCCTCCATGCACCGCCCGCTCGTCGCCGCCGTCGCGGCCCTGCTTCTGACGCTGCCCGCCCGGGCCGAGACCGTGGTGCGCTACGGCATCTCGCTCGCGGACATTCCGCTCACGTCCGGCCAGCCGGACCGGGGGGCCGGGGCCTACCAGTTCACGGGCTACACCATCTACGACCCGCTGGTCGCCTGGGAGCTGAACGTCGCGGACCGGCCCGGCAAGCTCGTGCCCGGACTCGCCACGTCCTGGACGGTCGACGGGACCGACAAGACCAAGTGGCGCTTCGCGCTGCGCCCGGGCGTGACCTTCCACGACGGCTCCGCCTTCGACGCCGATGCCGTGATCTGGAACCTCGACAAGGTGCTGAAGGACGACGCGCCGCATTTCGACAAGCGCCAATCGGCCCAGGTGAAGCCGCGCCTTCCCTCGATCAAATCCTGGGCGAAGATCGATCCGATGACGATCGAGATCACGACCAAGGAGATCGACAGCTTCTTCCCCTACC
>JAEUAC010000050.1 GCA_019695455.1 Methylorubrum extorquens
CCGAGCTCGGCCCGTCCGCCCGACAGGCCGGCCTGCGTGTGGTCGCGGGCGAGCCCGCGCACGACGATGCGGAGATCGACCGGGTCGCCGGAGGCCACGCCCGCCTTGCCGCCGACCCGCAGATCGAAGGCCGCCCCGATCCCGGCCTCCATGCAGATCGCGACCGCGATCGGGTCCCAGAAGCAGCCGATTGCGACATCCTTCACGCCCCGGTCCACGAGGCGCCGCAGGATCGCCGTGTTGTCGGAGGGCGCGCCGCCGCCGGCATTGTCGGCGACGTCGGCCAGGACGAGGGGCTTCCGGCCGGCCCCCTCAGCGGACCCGCCGAGCGCATGGTCGATGCCCTCGTCGATCGTGTCGTGGCGGGCGCTCGTCGCGACGCGCATCGCGAAGATCTCGGCGCCGAGCGTGGCGGCGAGCCGCTGCGCCTTGTCCGCGTCCCCGTCCGCCACCACGACGACCTTCGCGCCGACGTCGGCCACGTCGCCCCAGGGGAAGCCGTGGCCGAACGACACCGACAGGATGCCGTCCCGCCCCTCGAGGCCCTGCATGCGGGCGACGAAGCTGCGCATCGGCTCGAAGGGCGTGCGCCACATGGAGACCATGCGGCAATCGTGAAAGGCGATGACCGGATCGACCAGGCCCGCCCGGGCATCGACGACGATCCGGTAGAGCTCCCGCGCCCGCTCCGCGATGTCGGTATGCGGGTATTCCTTGAAGGTGATGATGCAGTCTGCCGCCTGCCGCATCGCCTCCGTGAGGTGGCAGTGGAGGTCGAGCTCGATGCCGATGCGGGCCGTCGGCCCGACGACCTCCCGGACGCGCGCGAGCGTGTCGCCCTCGCAATCGTCGTACCCGTCCGCCACCATGGCGCCGTGCATGAAGAGGAGCACGGCCTCCACCGGCATCGCGGCCTCGAGGTCGGCGAGGAGGACGTCCCGCAGTTCCTCGTAGACGGCCCGCAGGGTGCGCCCGGCGGGCTGCGCGAAGGTCGAGAGGCTTTCCGCCACCTCGTGGCCCTCGGCCTCGCCCTGCCGGCGCCACTCGATCAGCGGGATGTTGCCGAGCCGGGGCGGCTTGCGGCTCCCGTCGTCGCGGAAGAACTCGCGCTCCACGAAGGCGGCGCGCCCGGTCGGCAGGGGCGAGAACGTGTTGGTCTCGGTTGCCAGCGCCGCGATGAAGAGCTTCATGCCGTCCTGTCCTTCCACGCCGGACGGCAAGCATCGGCCAGATCGGTCGCCCGTGTCCAGCGATGCGAGCGCCGATCGGCACCGGATCGACAGCGATCAACGCGTCCCGCATCGCGCGAAGGCGGGCGTCTAAGCTGGACGGAACGCTGCGCCGACCCACGGTCGCGGCGGCGCGCTCGGCTCCTCCGCCCGATCTGCTCGGTTCATCTCGGATGGTCGGGGCAGGGGGCGGCCGCCCCGGCCGGGACGGCGGCATCGAGGGTCGCGGCCGCGGCGCGCGGGTCCAGGCGTCCCAGCTCGGCGATGAGCACGAGCCGGGCCGCGACGCCGGCCGCGTCCGGCACGATCGTCGGCGCGATCGTGGCGCGTGCCCCGACGAGCTGGAACAGCATGCGCTCGCCCGGCCGCTCCGCGAACGTGACGAATCCCTTCGCGCGGACGAGGCGGGGCGAGAGCTGCGCGATGGCGGCCTGGAAGCGGGCGAGGGACAACGGCCGGTCCGACGTCCAGCTCACGCTCTCGAACCGGTCGCTCGCGACGCCGCTCCGTCGCCGGCCGGCCGGCGCGGGCGCATGCCCGCCGCGGAAGAAGAGGAGGTCCGAGGCGACGTCGCCATCCACCACGTCGAAGACGAGGCTGGCGGGCCTGCGGCGCGCGAGTCCGGCCCGCACGGACGCGAGCTCGCCGGGCCCGACGAGATCCGTCTTGGTCAGGAGGCAGAGGTCGGCCGCGTCGATCTGCGAGCGCCAGAGCGGGTCGTCGACGAGGGCCGGCCGGTCGGCGAGGTGGCGCGCGTCGACGACCGTCACCACCGTGTCGAGCGGCATCTCCGCGTGCACGACGGGATCGAGGAGGGAGCGGACGATCTCGGCCGGGTCCGATGCCCCGCTGGTCTCGATGACGATCGCGTCCGGCGCGGGCTCCCGGCGCAGGAGCGTCGCGAGCGTCCGCAGGAGGTCCCCCTGGAGGCTGCAGCAGATGCAGCCGTTCCGCAGACTGACGATCCCGTCGCCGGACGCGCCGAGGAGCGCCGCGTCGACGTCGATCGCGCCGAAATCGTTGACGATCGCCGCGATGCGCCGGCCTCCGGGCTCGCGCAGGAGACCGTTGACGAGGGTCGTCTTGCCGGCCCCGAGGAAGCCGGCGACGAGCACGATCGGGATGGTCACGCGGCGGTCGGGCGCCGCACGGGACGACCCGGCCGGACGTCGAGGTCCAGCACGCCGTCCTCGATGACGAGCTCGCCCCCGACGAGCAGGTGCCGCACGCCGTCGGAGGCCCGGTTCGGGTGCCGGAAATCGGCCCTGTCGGTCAGGGCCTCCCAGTCGAGGCAGGCGATGTCGGCGTCGCAGCCGACCTGGATCCGCCCCTTCCGGCGCATCGCGGGCGTGCTCGCCTCGAGGAGCTGCGCCGGAACGAGCGTGCACTTGGCCAGGCCTTCCATCAGGGACACGGCCCGCCGCTCCCGCACCCATTCGCGCAGGAAGCGCGTGAAGGTGCCGCTCGAGCGCGGATGCGAGACGGCCTCGGCCGGCAGCGGCCAGGCATCGCCGGCATAGGTCGAGCCGTCGGGCATGAGCCAGGGCACCGCGTCCGACGCGATGGCGCCGCCCGGGAAGAGGACGGAGACGTCGAGGAGGGCCCGGTGCCGTTCGTTCGCGGCCACGTCGAGGAAGTGCCACAGGACGAGCGCGCCCGGGTCCTCCGCCTGGGCGGCCAGGATCTCGTCCCGGCCGCCGAAGCGGTGGCCGGTCCCGAGCGTCTCGACCGAGGCGTAATCGCCGCCCGTGCGCTCCGGGAAGGCCGGGTCCGAGAAGAACGCGGCCCCGATCACGGTCGAGCCCGTGCCGTAGGGATAGGCCTCGACGGTGACCTTCAGGCCCTGGGCCTGGGCCGTGCGGACGAGCTCGGCGGACCGCTCGACGTCCTGCAGGCTCGTCGAGTTGAAGTGGCAGATGTGCATGTGGGCGCCGGTCGAGCCCGCGAGCCCGATCAGCCGCGTGTACGCCTCGACCGAACTGAGCGGATCGACGTTCGACATGTAGGCGACGTGCGTGAAGGTCGGCGCGCCGACCGAGGCCGCGAGGCTGCAGAGGTCGGAGAGCTCCTTCAGTCCGGTGCCCGGCGCGTAGGCGTTCGGAAAGCCGATGCCGATCCCGCCCTGGTCGAGGCCCGACCGGACGCGCGCCACGATGTCGGCCGTCTCGGCCGCGTTCGCGACCTCGTCCGCCCAGCGCCTGTCCTGCATGGCGCGCCCCATGCCGGCGATGCTCGATTCCGTCTGCTGGGCCGTCATGGCGGCGATCCGGGCGAAGACCCATCCGGTCGACGCGCCGTAGTTCAGGACGCGGCCCGGCCGCGCCTGCTCGTCGTACCAGCGCGCGACGGGCCACACGCCGAGTTCGAGTTCGAGCGTGGTCGTCACGCCGTCGAAGGCCTGCATGCGGTCGGCCGGCAGGCACTGGCCGTGGGCGTGCAGGTCGATGAAGCCGGGCGCCACCAGGAGCCCGCGGGCCGAGACCGTCCGCCGCGCGGCGCCGAGATCGTCTCCGATGGCGGCGATCCGGCCGTCCTCGATGGCGAGGTCCGCGACCCCGTCCGCGCCCGTCTCGGGATCGAGGATCCGGCCGCCGCTCAGAACGAGGTCATGCATGCTCACGCGTCCATCCGGCGTTGGCGTTTAGGGGGCCCCGGGTCGGCGATGCGACCGCGCCCGGCGAGGGCGCGGTCCCGCCATCGTCGGACTCCGGGATCCTCGACGTCGCCTGGAGGGTCGCGGGAGCGAATGCAAGCCTTGGACGGGTCCCGCCACGCCGTCGTCGTCCGATGGACAAATCCGCGACAGTCTCCGGCCGGCGAACGACCGCGCGGACGGTGTCGAGGAGCTTGGAAACCTCTTCACCGTCGTGACGTCGACGATCGAACAACTTTTCGGATACGCTGGCCGTATCTGCTTCCCTGGTTCATGGGGACGGCAATGCCGGATCGTTACCGACGCGAGGTCAAGCGGATCATCGAGGGAGAGCCCGATGCCGCCGACGTCATGCGCGCCACGCTCGTCGAGGCCGCGCGCCTCGTCGCGATCGCGCGCTCCGACGACCAGCTCGCGCGGGACGTCGTGGACGCGATCGATCGCCTCCTGCGCTCCGAGGCGGTCGTGCGCGCCGTCGCCGACACATAGAGGACGCCGAGCTCCGTGCGCGCCCGCCCTCGACGGCGACGGGCGCGAGCGTCCCGCCGATCGGGATGGGGCGGAGACCGCCCGCGCCTCCCCCCGCGCCAATCCCTCCGGGGGCATCCCACCCGGCCGACCTTGCCTCTCCGCGCGAACTTGCCTACCGCTTCGGCATGGCGATCGCGTCGAACCGGACGAAGCGTCCGGGACTGACCCGGGCGATCAGGGCATTGGCCCTGATCGCGGCGATCGTCGTCGCGTTCGTCCTCGGTCCGACCGGGCACGCGGAGGCCGGCATCGCCGGGCTCTCCTCGATCTCCGTTTCCGCCGACGACGGTTCCTCGCCCGAGGCGGGTCACGAGGCGACCTGCCACGGATGCCTCGGGCATCCGGGCGTGGTCTCGTCGGGGACGGCCTCGAGGATGGCCCCGGCACCGACGGGCACGGCCTTCGCCGCCCTGGACGACGCCTCGCCGCCGGCACGGGCCGCCCTCCCACCCGTCGAACCTCCGAGAGCCTGAGCAGACCGCAGGCCGCCACTGGCGGCCCCGTTTGCCCATCCGCGACGCGCCCGCGCACGGCGTTCCCGTCGCTTGCAGCTCAATCGGCTCGAGGTTCCACGATCATGCCCATGCCCATGCCCATGCCCATGTCCTTCGTCGTCCGCGCGTCCGCGCTCGTCCTCGCGCTGGCCCTGCCGGAGGCCGCCTCCGCCCAGCACAGCCACGCCGCCCCCAACGGCGGCCAGATCCAGGCCCTCGGCACCTACGAGGGCGAACTCGTCGTGAAGGGCGCGCAGGCGACCCTGTACGTCGTCGATGCGGCCGAGAAGAAGGTCGACACCGCCGCCATGTCCGCGTCCGCCGTGGTGCTCGCCAAGGGCAACCAGCCGAAGACCGTCGACATGAAGCCCGCGGGCGAGAACCGGCTCGCCGGCGCGGTGGACTTCCCCGTCGAGGGCAAGTTCCGCGCGACCGTCACGCTCCGGACCGCCTCCGGCGAGGCCGGCAAGGCCCGCTACAGCCTCGACGCGAAGTAGGGGAACCGGCTCGTGGCCGCTCGGGCCCGGCGGGAGACGAGGGGCGGAGCCCGGTCCGGCTGGACCTGGCGCCGCGCCCTCGCGCTCGCCCTGTGCCTGCTCGTGTCCGCGCTCGTCCTGCGCCCGCATCCGGTCGAGGCCCGGACGGATGCGGGCGTGGGCGTCGCCGTGTCGTCCGGCATCTCGGGCGGTCCCGTCGACGCGGATGGCGGGCCCGCCGCGCATTGCGCCCATTGCGGCTGCGCAGGCCTCTTCATCGCGTGCTCCGACGCGCCGCGACTGTCGCCGCACCGGAGCCTGCCGCGCTTCACGGCGGGCGCCCGGGCGGGTCCCGACGCGGCCTCCATCCCCGAAGCTCCACCACCCCGACCCTGATCGCGCCCCCGGCCCCCGGGCCGGGCGGGCCCGGATTCCGTCGAACGGAGGCCGGGCCGAACCCCGCGTGACCGGCCACCGCCCCGCGAGCGGGCGGCGTCGTCCGGCCCCCGGCCGGATCGATCAGGACAGATTTCATGAAGATTCTCGTGCTCGCCCCCGCCCTTCTGGGGCTGGGACTCGTCGCCGGCGCGTTCGCGCCCGGCCTGTCGGACGGCCTCCGGCATCTCGCCTCGCTCGGCGGTCTCGCGGCCGCGCCCGGCTCCTCCGCCCCGGCCAAGGAGGCGCACGGGCGAGCGGAGGGGCATGCGCACGGCGCGGGCGAGACGGAGTCCGACGAGGGCAAGGTGACCCTCTCGGCCGGGCAGATCGCGGCGGCCCGGATCGTCACGGCTCCGGTCGGACCGGGCACGCTCGGCATGCACGTCGTCGTGCCCGGCATCGTCCAGCCCGATCCGGACCGGGTCGCGCGGATCGCGGGTCGCGTCGTCGGCACGGTGGCCGACCTGCGCAAGCGCCTCGGCGACACGGTCGCGAAGGGCGAGATCGTCGCGCTGCTCGACAGCCGCGAGGTGGCCGACGCCAAGAGCGAATACTTCGCCGCCCGCACCAATCTCGAGCTGCAGGAAACCTTGTTCCAGCGCGAGCAATCGCTCTGGGACAAGCGCATCTCGGCCGAGATGCAGTTCCTGCGCGCCCGCACCACCTTCACGGAAGGGCAGCTCCGCCTGGAACTCTCCGTGCAGAAGCTCCAGGCGCTGGGCCTCGGCGAGGAGGAGATCGCGAGCCTCGAACGGCGGACGGAGGCGGTCAGGACGGCCTCCGCCGGCGCCCCCGGCCGCGTCGCCGTGGGAGGCCTGCAGCGCTACGCCGTCCGCTCGCCCATCGCCGGCCAGGTCGTCGAGCGGCTCGTCAACCTGGGCGCCCCGATGGGCGGGGAGGGCGAGAACAAGGAGCTCTACGTCGTCGCCGACCTCTCGACGGTATGGATCGAGCTCGCCGTGCCGACGGGGGACCTGCCGGCCATCCGGCAGGGACAGGACGTGTCGATCGCGTCCGGCGACGGCCCCGCCTCGCGCGGCCGGATCGTGTTCGTGAGCCCGATCCTCAACCCCGAGACCCGCTCGGCCCGCGTCCTCGCCTCCGTGGAGAACGCCGACGGCGCCTGGCGGCCGGGATCCTACGTCACCGCCAAGGTGACCACGTCCGAGGAGAGAGTGGACCTCCGCCTGCCCAAGGCCGCCCTGCAGACGATCGCGGGCGAGCAGGTCGTCTTCGTGCGCACGCCGGGCGGCTTCGAGAAGCGGGAGGTCGTCGCCGGCCGGTCGGACGACGCGTTCGCCGAGATCGTCTTCGGTCTCGATCCCGGCGAGGAGGTCGCGGTCGCGAACTCGTTCGTCCTGAAGGCGGAACTCGGCAAGGCCGAGGCCGAGCACGCGCATTGAGGACCCGGCCATGATCTCGCGCGTCCTCCACGTCTCCGTCCACCAGCGCTGGCTGGTGCTCCTCCTCTCGCTCTGCGCGGCCGCCCTGGGCGTCCACTCGCTGACGAGGCTGCCCATCGACGCCGTTCCCGACATCACCAACAACCAGGTCCAGGTGAACGCGGTCGTGCCCGCGCTCTCGCCCTTCGACGTCGAGAAGCAGGTGACCTATCCGCTCGAGACCTCGCTCGCCGGCATCCCGGGCCTTCAGTACACGCGCTCCCTGTCGCGGAACGGCTTCGCCCAGGTCACGGCCGTCTTCTCCGAGGCGACGGACCTCTACTTCGCCCGCCAACAGGTGAACGAGCGGCTCGGCGAGGCCAAGGCCACCCTGCCGCCGGGCGCGGAGGTCCATATGGGCTCGATCGCGACCGGGCTCGGCGAGATCTACATGTGGACCGTCCACTTCAAGGACCCGGA
>JAEUAC010000236.1 GCA_019695455.1 Methylorubrum extorquens
CGTGCCCGCGCCGGGCGCAGCAGCACGGTCGCGGAGGCCGCGACGATGAGGCCGAGCCCGATCCAGTCGGGCAGCGTCGGCCGCTCGCCGACGAGGAGCGCCGCGCTGACCACGCCGACCGCCGGCACGAGCAGCGATCCGATCGAGGCGATGCCCGCCGGCAGCCGCTCGAGGATGAGGAACCAGAGCGCGGTCGCGACCGCCTGGCCCAGGACGACGTGGTAGAGATAGGCCGCGATCACGGGCGGAGAATGCGACAGCGTCGTGGGCCAGCCCTCGAAGGCCGCCATGCCGATCGCCGCGATGACGGCGCCGAGCGCGAGCTGCCAGGTCGCGACCACGGCCGCGTCCGCCTCGATCGGGTGGCGCTTGATGATCGTGTTGCCGATGGCCCACGACACGCCCGAGCCGAGCGCGAAGACCACGCCGCGGCTCATCTCGCCCGAGGTGACGAGCGGCCAGCCGAGCGCGACGAGCCCCGCGATCCCGAGCCCCAGGCCGAGGAGGCGGCGCGCGTCCAGCGGCTCCTGGAGGACCAGGCGGGCGAGGAGCACCGTCCAGATCGGCATCGTGTAGGAGAGCACCGCGCTGCGGGCCGTCGTCGTCGTGAGCTGGGCGAAGGCGGACAGGATGTTGTAGCCGGCGACCGTGAAGAACCCGATCGCGGCGAGCGCGAGCCAGTCCTTGCGGGCGATCCGGGGCGAGAGCCCCCGCACGCGGATCAGCCCGAAGAGGAAGAGGCTGCCGAGCGCGAGCGCGCTCGCCCGCAGCGTCCAGGGCGGGATCTCGGTCAGGCAGATGCGGACGACGGGCCAGTTCAGCCCCCACAGGAGGCCGAGCAGGGGAACGAGCGCGCCGTCCCTGCCCCGCCCGCGAGGCGCGACGGCCGTGCCGGCCGCCATCACGCCTTCCAGAGCCAGGCGGCGCCGCGCACTCCGGACGAATCGCCGTGCCGGTGCTTCAGGATGGGCGTGGTGAACCGGTCGGCGAAGATGTGCGGCGCGAGCCGCGCCGGCAGGTCCGCGTAGAGCCGGTCGATGTTGGACAGCCCGCCGCCCATCACGATCGCGTCGGGATCGAGGATGTTGACGACGGCCGCCATCGCCCGGCCCAGCCGATCGAGCCAGGCGTCCATCGTGGCGAGCGCGTCGGGATCGCCGGCCTCGGCCGCCGCCGCGATGGCCGCACCGTCGAGAGCGCGGCCCGTCCGGACCCGGTGATCGTGTTCCAGCCCCGTGCCCGAGACGAAGGTCTCGATGCAGCCGTGCCGTCCGCAATAGCAGGGAGGACCCGGCCGCTCGTCGTCCGCGGGCCGCGGCAGCGGGTTGTGGCCCCATTCGCCCGCGATGCGGTGGCGCCCCCCGAAGGCCCGCCCGTCGATCGCGATCCCGGATCCGGCGCCCGTGCCCACGATGACGCCCCAGACGAGAGCCCGACCCTCGGCCGCGCCGTCGACCGCCTCCGAGACCGCGAAGCAGTTCGCGTCGTTCTCGACCCGGACCGGGCGGCCGAGCGCCTCCGCGAGGTCCTGCTGGAGCGGCCGGCCGATGTTCCAGGTCGAGTTGGCGTTCATGACGAGGCCGGTCGCGGGCGAGATGGCGCCCGGGATGCCGATGCCGACCGACCCGGTCCGGCCGGTCTCCGCCTCGATCGCGCCGACGAGGTCGCGAATGGCCGACAGGCAGCCGGCATAGTCGCCCTTCGGCGTCGGCGCGCGCCGGCGCGCCAGCGTCGCGCCGTCCTCGCCGAGCGCGATCGCCTCGAGCTTCGTGCCGCCCCAGTCGATGCCGATCAGCATGGCGCCCTCACGCCAGCGCGAGCGCGGTCTCGACCTCGCGCGCACGCCCGAGCCGGCGGAACACGTCCGCGAGTTTCGGCTGGCGCTCCATCTGGCGCGCATGGAGCCGGCTCACGGCCGCGCCGAGGCGTCCGTCGCGGCCGAGGATCTCGTCGGCGAAGCCGATCATGCGCAGGTTCGGCCAAGCCTGGGGCCGGATCTCGGTCAGCCGCGCCACGATCGCGTCCTCCGGCTCGTCGGGGTAGGCCTGGGCGAGCAGCATCGTCATGGCCGCCGTCGAGCGCGAGATGCCCATGTGGCAATGGATGAGGAGGTGCCCGTCCTCGCGCTCGTCGGCATCGGCCTCGAGCGCGTCGGCAAATCGCAGGATCTCGGCCACGTGCTCGCGCTCCGGCAGCATCTGGCCGTCGATCGGGTCCACGATGTCGTGGAAGCGCAGCAGCAGGCGGTGATGCCGCTCCCAGCTCTTGAAGCCCTCGGGGTCGGGCCAGTCGGGGTCGAGGATCGACAGGACGTGGCTGACGCGGGCGTCGGAATGGCCGTCGAGTTCCTCGAGGCCGCAGATGGTGAGGAGGGAGATGCGGGCGCGTTCCATGCCGGGCGCTGTACGAGCTTTCCGGCTCCGCGACCACTGCGTCCCGCTCAGCCCTTGGCGGCGGCCGCGACGGGCTCCTGGTAGGCGAGACCCATGTCCCATGGGAAGTAGATCCAGGTGTCCTGGCTGACCTCCGTGACGAAGGTGTCGATCACGGGCCGGCCGGCGGGCTTCGCGTAGATGGTCGCGAAATGGGCCCGCGGCAGCATGCCCCGCACCACCTGCGCCGTCTTTCCCGAATCCGTGAGGTCGTCGATGACGAGGATGCCCTCCCCGTCGTCGGCGAGGTCGGTCACGGCCGCCGCGATCCCCTTCAGGACCGCGAGTTCGCCCTGGTTCTTGTAGTCGTGGTAGCTCGCGATGCAGACCGTCTCGATCAGGCGGATGTCGAGCTCGCGGGCGACGATGGCCGCCGGCACGAGCCCGCCGCGCGTGATGCAGACGATGGCCTTGAAGGGTCCCGCCGAGGCGAGGCGCCAGGCGAGCGCGCGCGCGTCGCGGTGGAACTGGTCCCAGGAGACGGGAAAGGCTTTCGGCTGAGGCGCCAAGGCTGCATGTTCCGGACGGAGGTCGGCGCCCCCATAGCGGCGACCTAGACCATTGTCATGCACGGCGCAGCCGATTTCGGCTTGGCTTCGCCGGGCCCGGACCGGTAGAAGGGCGGGCCGACGGCGCTCCCGCAACGCAGGGTCGCGGCAGACGAGGAACGCCGGCCACCGCTGCGACGCGCGGCTCGGCCCCGGGGCAACGCGTGGATTACGTCTTCCAGTTCGGCCAGATGTGGGTGCTGCGCGAGGAGTTCCTCGACGGCACCATCGCGACCCTCAAGCTGTCGCTGCTGTCGATGGTGCTGACGCTCGTCTTCTCCGTCCTCGGCGCCATGCTGCGCACGTCGGGTCCGAAGGTCGTGCGCTGGCTGATCATGGCCTATGTCGAGATCATCCGGAACACGCCGCTCCTCGTCCAGATCTTCTTCATCTTCTTCGGCCTGCCCGCTATCGGCATCCGCCTCAGCGCCGATGTCGGCGCGCTGATCGCCTTCACGCTGAACGGCACCGCCTACACGATCGAGATCGTCCGGGCCGGGATCGAGAGCGTCGGCCACGGCCAGTCCGAGGCGGCGACGGCGCTCGGGCTCAGGCGCTTCCAGGTCTTCCGCCTGATCGTGATGCCGCAGGCGCTGCGGGTGATCATGGCGCCGCTCGGGTCGCAGTTCATCCTCCTCATGCTCAACACCTCCGTAGCCTCCGTCATCGCGGCGAACGAGCTGACCGCGGTCGCGCAGGACATCCAGGGCCGCACCTTCCGGGCCTTCGAATCCTTCATCGTCGTCGCCTTCATCTACTTCGCCCTGTCCCTCCTCTTCTCCGGCCTGTTCGCGGCGATCGAGCGCCTCGCCTTCGGCCGCATCAAGACACGCTGATGCGCGCGCTCAACGTCAACGACTTCACCTTTCTCGTCTTCGCGGCCCGCTGGACGATCCTCCTGTCGCTGCTCGCCTTCGCGGGCGGCTCGGCGATCGGGCTCGTCGTCGCGCTCTTGCGCGTGTCGGAGAGCCGGATCGCGCGCTGGTCGGCGATCGCCTTCATCCGCGTGTTCCAGGGCACGCCGCTCCTGATCCAGCTCTTCCTCGTCTTCTTCTGCGGCCCCCTGATCGGGCTGCCGTCGGATCCGTGGCTCGCGGCCGCCCTCGGGCTCGGGCTCAACGCGGGCGCGTTCCTGGGCGAGATCTGGCGCGGCGCCATCCAGTCGGTGCCGAAAGGGCAGATCGAGGCCGCCAAGTCGCTGGGGCTGCACTACTTTCCCCTGATGCGCCTCGTGGTTCTGCCGCAGGCGCTGAAGCTTGCGATCCCGCCGACCGTCGGGTTCACGGTCAACCTGATCAAATCGACGTCGCTCGCCGCCGTCATCGGCTTCATCGAGCTGACGCGTGCGGGGCAGCTTATCAACAACGCGACGTTCCGCCCCTTCATCATCTTCGGGGCGGTCGGCGCCATCTACTTCATCCTGTGCTGGCCGCTGACGATCTGGGCGAACCGGCTCGAGAGGAAGCTCGCGCTCGCCTACCGGCGATGAGCCGAGACCCGAACAACCTGGGAGGTCCTTCACATGCGTAGACTCGTAACCCTCGCCGCCGCGGCCATCGCCTGGCTCGGCATCGCGGCCGCGCCGCCG
>JAEUAC010000287.1 GCA_019695455.1 Methylorubrum extorquens
CCGGGCGAGAGGCCGCCGGGCACGGAACGCCAAGCGGCGGGACGGGCCGGCCCCGGGCGGGGCCGGCCGCGCGACCTCAGCCGCGGCGGGCGCGGATCATGAAGGTGTCGAACGAGTATTCCGCGATCTGCCACCAGAGGTATTCCTCGTTACGGAAGGTGCGGCAGCTGTCGTAGAGCTTCTTGAAGTCGGCGTTCTTGGACGAGAGGTCGTCGTAGATCTCGTTGGAGGCCTTGTAGGCGGCCTCCATGATCTCCTGGCTGAACGGACGGAGCTGGGCGCCGGTGGCGACCAGCCGGCGGAGCGCGGCCGGGTTGCGGGCGTCGTACCTCGCCGTCATCTCCATGCCGGCCTGGATGGCGGCCGTGTGGGCGACCTGCTTGTAGAGCTTCGGCAGCTCGTCCCATTTGGGCTTGTTGATCCAGAAATGGACGGTCGGCGCGCCCTCCCAGAAGCCCGGGTAGTAGTAGTACGGCGCGACCTTGACGAAGCCGAGCTTCTCGTCGTCGTAGGGACCGACCCACTCGACGGCGTCCACGGTGCCGCGCTCCAGCGCCGGGTAGATGTCGCCGCCCGGGATCTGCTGCGGCACCGCGCCGAGCTTCGCGAGCACCTGTCCGGCGAGGCCGGCGATGCGGAACTTCAGGCCCTGCAGGTCGGCGAGCGTCCGCACCTCCTTGCGGAACCAGCCGCCCATCTGGGTGCCCGTGTTGCCGCCCTGGAGCGTGAACACGTTGTACTTCGCCACGTACTCGTTGATGAGCTCCTGCCCGCCGCCGGCATGGAGCCAGGCGTTGCGGCCGCGCACGTTCATCATGAAGGGCACGTCGGCGATCAGCGCCAGCGCCGGGTCCTTGCCGACGTAGTAGTAGCCGGGCCCCTGGATCATCTCGACCGTGCCGTTCGAGACGGCGTCGAGCGCCTGCGGCATGCCGACGATCTCGCCGGCCGCGAAGGGCTGGATCTGGAACCGGCCGTCGGTCAGCTCGCCGCAGAGCCTGGCGAAGTTCTCGGCCGCCCCGTACAGCGTGTCGAGCGATTTCGGGAACGTCGACGAGAGCCGCCAGCGGATCTCCGGCATCGACTGCGCGATGGCGGGAGCCGCCACGGCCGAGGCGGCGAGGCCGACGCCGCCGGCCCCCAGAAAGTCGCGACGCTTCATGGACACGTTCCTCCCGGCGGACCTCTTGCGGGTCGCCCGGAGGCAGTGTCGCGAGTGCGCCCCGCCCTTGTCGAGCGCGTCTTTGGGCGAAGGCCGGGAGCGTCGCTCCCGGCGCCGACGTCAGGGCTTCGGAGCCGCCCCGGGAGCGGCCGGAGCGGCCGCCGGCGCGGGATCGAGCCGCTCGACCGTGCCGGACTTCCGCAGGTTCAGGACGACGTCCTGCTGCGCCTTGCGCGTCAGGTACTGGTCGATCTGCTCCTTCATCTCGTCGAAGGTCGGCACCGGCTTCTCGCGGCGCTCCTCTGTCTGGATGACGTGCCAGCCGAACTGGCTCTTCACGGGCTCCGAGATCTCGTTCGGCTTCAGCTTGAAGGCGGCCTCCGCGAAGGGGGCGACCATGCGGTCCTTGGTGAAGAAGCCGAGCTCGCCGCCGTCCGTCTTCGAGCCGGGATCGGTCGAGAGCTCGGCCGCGACCTTGGCGAAGTCCTCGCCTCCCTTCACGCGGGCCGCCGCCTTCCTGGCGGTCTCCTCGTCGGCGACGAGGATGTGCCGCGCCCGCACCTCCTCCTCCGGCTTCATGGCCTTGGTCGTCTCCTCGTAGAGCTTGCGGGCGGCGGCCGGGTCGGCCAGCGCCTTCTTCGTCTCCGCCTCGAGGTATTCGTCGACCAGCAGCTTGTCGCGGAAATAGGCGAGCTTGCGCTTGAAGTCGGGCGTGTCGGCGAGCTTGGAGGCCTCGGCCGCCTTGGCGCCGAGCTTCAGGTCGATCGCGTAGCCGAGCAGGATGTCCCGCTTCTGGGCCGGGTCCGTCCCGGGGAGCGACAGCGCGGGGTCCTCGGCGGCCAAGGCGAGATCGGCCTCCGTGATCGGATCGCCGTTGACGCGGGCCACGACCTTGGCCGGGTCCGCGGCGGTGGCGGCGGCCGGCACGGTCGCGCCGGGCGGCGGCGCCGGCGGGGTCTGGGCGGTCGCGACCCCGATCGCGGCGAGCGACACGAACCCGGCGAGGGCGAGGGACATCTTCGACGTCATGGGAGATCCTGGCGGGCCGCGGGAGATCCTGGCTGGGCCGCGGCCCCCTTTGCCCGGACGCGTGGCCGAATCAAGGCCCATCCGCATCCCGGCCCGTCGCGAGATCGGCCAGGATCTTCGGAATCTCGCCCGGGATCTCGCGGGCGAGGAAGCCGAGCGGCCCATGCGCGGCGGCGAGCCGGTGGCCGGCCTCGCCGTGCAGGAACACGCCCCAGCAGGCGGCCTGGAACGGGCTCGCGCCCCGGCCGAGCAGGCCCACGAGGAGGCCGGCGAGCGTGTCGCCGGAGCCCGAGGTGCCGAGCCCGGCATTGCCGTGGTCGCAGGTGACGTCCTGCCCGTCCGGCGTCGCGATGAACGTGCAGGCGCCCTTCAGGATCACGATCACGCCGAACGTGTCGGCCACGCGCCGGGCGATGGCGGGCGGATCGGCCTCCACCTCGTCCTTGTCGATGCCGAGGAGGCCGGCCATCTCGCCCGCATGCGGCGTGACGATGGCGCATCCCTGCCGGCTGCGGAGCGCGTCGCGGTGCTCCGGCAGCCGCATCATGGCGGCCGCGTCGAGGACGAGCGGGCAGCCCTCCACCCGGGCGAGGAGCAGCCCCACGAGCTCGGCCGTCGCGTCGTCGTTGACCAGCCCGGGGCCGACGAGGACGGCGCTGCAGCGCCGCGCGGCCTCCGCGATCCGGTCGGCGGCCTCCGGGCCGGGAGAGCCGGCCTCCGTCTCGGGAAGGCCGACCACCATCGCCTCGGGCATCGCGAAGGCGAGCGGCACGGCGATGGAGGCGGCCGTGTGGAACTGGAGCTTGCCGGCCCCGACCCGAAGCGCGGCCGTGCCGGCGAGGAGCGCCGCGCCCGGCACCTCGCGCGAGCCCGCGACCACCAGGACGCGCCCCCGCTCCTCCTTGCCGCCGCCGCCGGGCTCCGGCAGCGGCATGGTTCGGAGAAAGGCGGCATCGACGATCGTCATGCGGCCGCCACCTTGGCGTCCGGCTCGGACGTGACGGGCGTGCCCTCCTCCTCGAGCGGCACCGTGAAGTTGTAGCGGTGCAGCCGCAGGCCGCCGTCCTTCCCCATCGTCTCGTCGAACCGGTATTCGGTCACGGAGCAGTTCGCGACGTCGCCCTCGCGGTCGATGCGCAGGATGTCCTCCTCCGTCATGTTCTCGATCAGGTAGCGCATGCAGAGCACCACGACCTGGTGGCCGACGACCAGCACGCGCCGCTGGGCGTGGTGCAGGGCGATGGTGTCGAGCGCGCTGCGCAGGCGCAGGATCATGTCGCACCAGCTCTCCCCGCCCGGCGGCCGATGGTAGAACTTGCCCAGGATCTGCCGGAACTCGGCCTGATCCGGGTAGCGCTCGCGGATGCCGAGCGACGTCAGCCGGTCGAGGATGCCGAACTCCTTCTCGCGCAGCCGCTCGTCGACGACCAGCGCGTGATCCGGGTCGAACCCGCCCGCCTCCTCGATGAGACCGGCCGTGTTGCGGGCGCGGACATAGGGCGAGACGGCCACGACCTCCGGCCTCTCGTGCGCCTCCATCTCGGCGAACCAGCGCCCGAGCGAGGCGGCCTGCCGCCGGCCGAGCGGACTGAGGTCGACGTCGACGTCCCGGCCCGCGATGTCGATGACGGCGAGCCCGTCCCTGTTCGCGGCGTCGCGCGCGACGTTGCCGGCGCTCTCGCCGTGCCGGACGATCCAGAGCCGCTCGGGCCATCGATGCTGCATGAAGCCCCCCGGGCGCCCTCGCTCGGCGCCGAACCCGACATCCCCGCGCAACCACGGAGGAGCCGCGGCTGTTCCCGGAAGCGGGAGAAGAAGGGTCGCCATCGCGCGACCATCCAGGCCGACCTCGCGGCCGTCGTCGAACGGCTCGCCGACGACCTCCCGCTCGCCGCGGCTACGTGGACCACGCGCTCGCCGGCCCATGGCGGGACCACCGCGACCTGCACGTGAAGCCCGACCTGGTCCTGATCGACCGCAGGGTCGACCCGGCCAAGGTCAAAGGC
>JAEUAC010000358.1 GCA_019695455.1 Methylorubrum extorquens
GAAATGCGCCCGGCCCTCGCCGTTCCGCGACCAGAAGTCCGGGAACGTCCAAAAGCGGTGGTACAGGATCGCCGTCACGACGCAGAACCCGGCCAGCACGAAGGCGGCCGCCCGATCGAAGACGCCCACGACGATCAGCACGGGCGCGACCGTCTCGACGAGGATGCCCAGGACGACGAGCAGGGCCGGGAAGGGCAGGGGACCCGAGCGGGCCTGCTCCACGGCCTCGTCCCAGTGAACGACCTTGTCCCAGGCGCTGACGGGGAACATGCCGACGAGGCAGATCTTGGCGAGAAGCGGGGCGGCGAGCGACAGCGCGGTGAAGGACATGGGACCGCGACCTCCGGGATCCTGCGCCGCCGCCCGGTCGACGACGTGTCGCGTTCGCAACGGTAACGTGCGCGGGCGCTAGCGGTTTCGTGACGGTCGCGGCCGCGGACGCGTCGCGGAACGGGGCCGCGGCCCGGGCCGTTGTGCGGTGCGACATCCGGAAGGAGCGCCATGACGGGCCAGCATTACGACGTCATCGTCATCGGATCGGGGCCGGGCGGCGGCTCCGTGTTCTCGCGCCTCGCGAAGACGGGGAAGCGCATCCTCCTTCTCGAGCGGGGCGACTACCTGCCGCGCTCGCAGGCCAACTGGGACGCGAAGACGGTCTTCGTCGACGGACGCTACCAATGCGACGAGACCTGGTACGGCGGCGACGGTCGCCCCTTCGCGCCGGCGCTCCACTACTTCGTCGGCGGCAATTCCAAGGTCTACGGCTCGGCGCTGCTGCGCCTGCGCGAGCGCGACTTCGGCGAGGTCCGCCACGTGGACGGGATCTCGCCCGCCTGGCCCGTCTCCTATGCCACGTTCGAGCCCTACTACGCGGAGGCCGAACGGCTCTTCGCCGTGCACGGCGAGCGCGGCGAGGACCCGAACGAGCCCGCCGCCTCCGGCCCGTACCCCCATCCGGCCGTCAGCCACGAGCCGCGCATCCAGCAGCTCTCGGACGATTGGTCGAAGCTCGGCCTGAACCCCTTCCACCTGCCGCTCGGCATCCGGCTGGACGAGCGGAACGGCAGACCCACGCCCACCTCCACCTGCATTCGCTGCGACGCCTTCGACGGCTTCCCGTGCCTCCTCAACGGCAAGGCGGACGCGCAGGTCATGACCGTCGACCCGACGCTCGCGAGCTATCCGAACGCCGAACTCCTCGTGAACGCCTACGTGTCGCGGCTGGAGACCGATCCGTCGGGCCGCACGATCACGGGCGTGCACGTGCAGCGGGACGGCGCGGAGGAGCGCTTCACGGCCGACGTCGTGGTCGTCGCCTGCGGGGCGCTCTCGTCCGCGCTCCTGTTCCTCCGCTCGGCGAGCGACGCGCATCCGAACGGCCTCGCGAACGGGTCCGACCAGGTGGGGCGGAACTACATGCGGCACACGATGTCGGTCCTGATGGCCCTCTCCAAGGAGGTCAACGACACCGTGTTCCAGAAGACGCTGGCCGTCTCCGACTACTACTTCGAGAGCAAGGACTGGGAGTACCCGATGGGTCTCATCCAGATGTGCGCGAAGACGCACCCGGCCCAGATCCGGGGCGAGGAACTGCCCCGCTGGCTCGATTTCCTGCCGGACGCCCCCTTCGACATGATCGCCCGGCACTCGATGGATTTCTGGCTCCAGAGCGAGGACCTGCCGCATCCCGACAACCGGGTCACGCTCGGCCGCGACGGGCGCGTCACGCTCGACGTCCGCGAGACGAACCGCGAGGCGCACGGCCGCCTGCGACAGACGCTGGAGGACCTGCTCGAGCCGGGCGGCGCCTACACCTACCTGTTCGACCGCTCCCTCTACCTCGGCAAGAACATCCCGCTCTCCGGCACGGCCCACCAGGCGGGCACGCTCCGCTTCGGCACCGATCCGCGGTCCAGCGTCCTCGATCTCGACTGCAAGGCGCACGAGCTCGACAACCTCTACGTCGCGGATGCGAGCTTCTTCCCCGCCATCGGCGCCGTGAACCCGACGCTGACCATCATCGCGAACGCGCTCCGCGTCGCCGACCGGATCGCGGACAGGCTCGGCTGAGCGGCGCCGTTCCTCTTTCCGCGTCCGCGTCCTTGCGGCGGCGAGCGAGCCTACGAGGCCGGTCCGGCCTCCCGCAGCGTCCGCTGGAGCTTCGCCATGCCGCCGATCCAGCGGTCGTAATCCTCGACCTTGCGGCGCATGTAGCCCGCGACCTCGGGATGCGGGAGCACGAGGAAGCGCTCCTCCTCGACGGCCCGGAGCGCGTCCGCCGCGACGATGTCGGCCGACAGCACGCCGTCGTCCGATTGCGGGCCGCGGGGGATGGCGCGGAGCATCGGCGTGTCGACGCCCTGCGGGCAGAGCACCGACACCCGGATGCCGTGGTCGCGATGCGCGATGGCGAGGCTTTCCGCGAAGCCGATCGCGGCGTGTTTCGTGGTGGCGTAGACGGCGCTGCCCACCTGGGACAGGAGCCCCGCGGCCGAGACGGTGTGCAGGAAGGAGCCGCCGCCCCGCGCCCGCATGCGCGGCACGAGCAGGCGGGCCGCGTAGACATGCGCCATCACGTTGACGCCGAAGCTGCGCGCCCACACCTCGTCGGGCGCCGCCGCCACGTTCTCGGCCAGCGGATCGAAGCCGCCCGCGATGCCGGCATTCGAGCAGAAGAGGTCGATCGGGCCGTACCGGTCCTCGACGGTCTCGATCAGGGTCGCGAGATCGGCCTCCCGCGAGACGTCGCAGCGGACGCCGAGACCGCCGATCCCGTCCGCGACCGCCCGGGCGCCGTCCTCGTCGAGATCGGCCGCGACGACCGTCTTCGCGCCCGCTCCCGCGAAGGCCCGGCAGAGGGCGGCGCCGATCCCGGCCGCGCCTCCCGTCACCACGACCACCCGGCCCTCGACCTTCATGCGCGCCTCCCCGCCGGCCGCCCTCATGGGGCAGGCGGGGCGATCGGGGAAGGGGCGACCGTCAGTCCGGCGGCGGCGGTATCGGCAGGGGGCGCCCGTCCACGAAGGCCGCGAGCGTGTCGGCGAGGCAGCCTCGCTCCTTCAGCCAGGGGAAGGTGCCGTGTCCGCAGGGCAGGGGCACGAGCGTCGTGGGCGTGAGCGCCGCGATGCCGGTCGCCATGGAAGCGTCGAACGCGTTCTCGCGGCCGTAGATCACCGTGACGGCCGTGTCGCGGTTGGCCGCTAGAGCCGGGGCGAGATCCGGGCAGGCGAGCGGCGTCGCCCCGAGATGCCGGACGCTGATGGAGGCCGGGAGGTTCAGACGGTATTCGGGCACGGAGGCGAGGATGCGGTCGGCCCCGATGGCGAGGCCCATGCCGAGCGCCGCGTAGCCGCCCATGGAATGGCCGAGGCACAGGATCTCGTGGCGCGGATGCTCCGCCTTCACGTCGGCGAGGTAGCGCCGCAGCCCGTCCCAATCCGCCGCCGCGCCCGGCACGCCCGTCTGGTACCAGGCGTTCACGCCCGGGTTCAGGAACAGCTTCTTGCACTCCACGTCGCGCAGGAAGCTCGAATGGGAGCGCGTGCCGACCGGCTGGTCGACGAAGGCGAAGACGACGAGGAGGACCGGCCGGTCCGACGCCCCCTCGAAGAGGACGTGTCCGCCGGGTGGCGGCAGGGGCCGCGTCGCTGCCGGTTCGACCGCGAGCCTCATGGGCGCCTCCCGCGCTGTCCGTCCCGTCCGGGCCCGTCCCGGCCCTCCGTGCCGCGCCGTCGCGCCGCGATGTCCCGCTCCCGGCCGCCGAGGGGCGCGGACGAGCTCGACCACGCCAGGGCGGAGGCGGCACGGAGGACGGCGGATCGAGGCGCGACGCGCATGGGCGGCCCTTCTCCCGCGCCGGCCTTCACAGCCGGTGGGGCGCGCCGTTCCGGTCGAGGAACCGCGTCATGGTGGCGTAGCCCTCCGGGTAGGCGTCGAGGAACGGCTTGAAGCGCTCGGGCGCGTAGAGATCCCGCCAGGACGCGCCGTCGGCCAGCTGCGACTCGGCCACGGTCGGGATGCGGTGCGTCTCGGCGAGTTCGGCGCTGCGCTCGTCGTAATCGACCAGGATGCCGGGCGTGCCGTTCGCGAGGCCGGGCAGGATGCCGTGCACCCGGTAGCCGATGGCGAGGTCCTGCGTGCGGATGAACTCGTCGTATTGCCCGACGGTCGTGTTGAAGAACAGGCGGTTCCGGTAGATCGCCTCGAGCCGCGCCTCGCTGTCGGCATCGAACCAGCCGCTCTCCCGCAGCGTCTCGCGGGCGGCCGGGATGCGATCCTTGTCCTTGAAGAAGTACGCCTTCTCCTCCGGCTCGCCGTGGCACGTGACCGTGAGGGCGGTCTCCTCGTCCAGCCGGAGCATGAAGGCCTTCTGGATCGCCGTGAACCGCGCCATGTCGCGCGCGTAGTTCGGGCTCGTCTCGCGGCGCAGGCTGAAGGAGATGCGGCGGACATCGTGGACCGGCTTCAGGTCGAGCGCGAGCGCCTTGTTGCGCGTGCGGAAGACGGAGGGGCAGCCGACCACGTCGACGTTGCGGATGCCGTTCGCCGCCAGCACCTCG
>JAEUAC010000437.1 GCA_019695455.1 Methylorubrum extorquens
CGCGCTCGAAGCCGCCGATCTCGGCCGGCAAGTTCGCGCCGTCGACGACGAAGAGCACGGCGGCGCCGTTCGGGTTCGCGTCGGCCTCCGTCAGGAGGATGGGCTGGTCCTCCGCGTGCGGATCGCCGGCGCGCCCGTGCGGCAGGAAGGATTCGTCCGCGAAGGTCCAGAGCGCGACGTCGAGCGCGGCCAGCCGCTCCGCGCCCGCGACCTTGACCAGCGCGCGCCAGCCGCGCTCGCGCGCCTTCGCGAGGAGCCGCGGCAGGGCGACGTCCGGGCCCTGCCGCTCGAGGTGGTAGAACGAGACGGCCGTCACGAGCCCGGGCGTGCGGCACCCGCGACCGCGGCCTGCACGGCCGGCGGCTCCTCGACGGGGGCCGCGTAGCGGGCCAGCCCGTGGGCCGCCGCGATCGGCAGGAACACGATGAGGATCATGAGCCAGAGCACGGCGGCCGTGGAGCCGCCGGCGCCCGCCTGGGTCG
Source organism: Methylorubrum extorquens (assembly GCA_019695455.1). Classification (GTDB taxonomy): domain Bacteria; phylum Pseudomonadota; class Alphaproteobacteria; order Rhizobiales; family Beijerinckiaceae; genus Enterovirga; species Enterovirga extorquens_A. The sequence continues at coordinate 483 of JAEUAC010000437.1, forward strand.
GGGCCGGGATCATGCCGCGCGCTCCGCCATCCGGCCGCCGTCGTTGGCCGGCGCCGGCGTCTCGACGCCGACCAGCCGCGCCGTCAGCCGGTCGATCTTGTCGTGCAGCTCCCCGATCGACGTCTCGGCCTTGAGGTTGACCTCGTAGTCGAGCGCCGCCGCCAGCCGGTCCTTCGCGGCCTGCCGGTTCTGGCTCATCATGATGATGGGCGCCTGAAGGGCGGCCAGCATGGAGAGGAGCAGGTTCAGGAAGACGAAGGGATAGGGGTCGAAGGCGCTGTCGGCGAGGACCAGCATGTTGAACGCGGCCCAGAGGCCGAGGAACACGCCGAAGCCGACGATGAACGACCACGACCCGCCCACCGCCGCCACCCTGTCGGCGAGGCGCTGGCCCATCGTGGAACGGCCGTCGAAGACCTCGTTCAGGTCGCGGGAGACGTAGGCGCGGCGCGCGACGCGCTGCAGCAGGCGACGGTCGCGCTCCGAAAAGGGCGTCACGCCGGCATGCAGCAGGTGCTGCGCGAGATAGCGGATCTCGTTGTTCATGGCTCACCACCTTTTCGACCGCGCCGCGGTCCGGGTGAGCCGGATCAGGTGATCAGGCGCCCGGGGCGAACGACGCGGTCAGTCGACTATGACTGTCGCTTGGCATGGGACGGATCGGTTCCTGTGATGTCCGGACGCGCAATGAACGCGGGCCGCCCGGGCGGGGTTCAGATGCCTATTCGGCGCGCGCGCGTCAAGCCGGCATTTCGCATCCGCGAGATGGCTCGCGGCCCGGAACGGCGGAGGGGTGGAGGCGACATCCTGCCAACCTACCCCGCTCATCCCGGCGAAGGCCGGGACCCACGCCCGGCCTGGTTCCCGACTGACGTCGGGAGGAGCGGCGGAGGGGAGGAGCGGAGACGGGCCGTCAGCCCTCGTAATGGTCGCGCACGAGCTGGTCGAGCAGCCGCACGCCCCAGCCCGGGCCCCAGGAATGGTTGATGTCGGACTTCGCCGCGCCCATCCCCGTGCCGGCGATGTCGAGATGCGCCCAGGGCACGTCGTTCACGTAGCGCTGCAGGAACTGCGCGGCCGTGATCGAGCCCCCGTGGCGCCCGCCCGTGTTCTTCATGTCGGCGAAGCGGGAATCGATCATCTTGTCGTAGGCCGGCCCGAGCGGCATGCGCCACACGGTCTCGCCCGTGCCGCGGCCCGCGGCGATCAGGCGGTCGGCGAGTTCGTCGTTGTTGGAGAAGAGGCCCGCGTTCTCGGCCGCGAGCGCGACCAGGATCGCGCCCGTGAGGGTCGCGAGGTCCACCATGAAGGCGGGCTTCATCGTGTCCTGGACGTACCACAGCACGTCGCCGAGCACGAGCCGGCCCTCGGCGTCCGAGTTCACCATCTCGACCGTCTGGCCGGACAGCGTCGTGATGATGTCGCCCGGGCGCTGGGCGTCGCCGTCGGGCATGTTCTCCGTCAGGCCGATCGCCCCGATGACGTTCGCCTTCGCCTTGCGGGCCGCGAGCGCGTGCATGAGCCCGACCACGCAGGCCGCCCCCGCCATGTCGCCCTTCATGTCCTCCATGCCACCGGCCGGCTTGATGGAGATGCCGCCCGAATCGAAGCAGACGCCCTTGCCGACGAAGGCGATCGGCTGCGCGTCCGGCGCGCCGCCGTTCCAGCGCATGACGGCGACGCGCGAGCCGTGGCCCGAGCCCTGGCCGACGGCCAGCAGCGCCCGCATGCCGATGCGCGCGAGGTCGTCCTCGGCCAGGATCTCGACCTCGACGCCGAGATCCCGCAGCGCCTCGGCCCGGCGGGCGAACTCGGCCGGGAAGAGCACGTTCGGCGGCTCGTTCACGAGATCGCGGGCGAGATGGACGCCGGCGGCGAGCCCGACCCGCTCCGCGTCCCGCGCGCGGGCGCCCGCGGC
>JAEUAC010000005.1 GCA_019695455.1 Methylorubrum extorquens
CTCGTCGCCTCCGGCGCCCTCGACGAGGCGACGGGCTTTCCGGGCCTCCCACGCGTCGATTCCTGACACCCTGCTCGAGATTCGTCGAGGACCCGCATCATGAACCGCATCGACAACACCCGCATCGTCCGCGCCGCGCACGGCACGGCGCTCTCGGCCAGGAGCTGGCTGACGGAAGCGCCCTTGCGCATGCCCATGAACAACCTGGACCCCGAAGTGGCCGAGCGGCCGGCGGATCTGGTCGTGTACGGCGGCATCGGCCGGGCTGCCCGCGACTGGGAGAGTTACGACCGCATCGTGGCGGCGCTCACGCGGCTCGACGACGACCAGACGTTGCTGATTCAGTCTGGCAAGCCGGTCGGGGTGTTCCGCACGCACGCCGACGCCCCGCGGGTGCTGCTCGCCAACTCGAACCTGGTGCCCCGCTGGGCGACGTGGGACCACTTCAACGAACTCGACCGCCGCGGGCTGATGATGTACGGCCAGATGACCGCCGGGTCCTGGATCTACATCGGCAGCCAGGGCATCGTGCAGGGCACCTACGAGACCTTCGTGGAGGCCGGGCGCAAGCATTACGGCGGCTCGCTCGCGGGGCGCTGGATCCTGACGGCGGGGCTCGGCGGCATGGGCGGCGCGCAGACGCTCGCGGCCACGATGGCCGGCGCCTCCTGCCTCGCGATCGAGTGCCAGCCCTCCCGCATCGAGATGCGGCTCCGCACCGGCTACGTCGACGTGCAGGCCCGCGACCTCGACGACGCGCTCGCGCAGATCGAGCGCAGCTGCGCCGCCAAGCGCCCGCTCTCGGTCGCGCTTCTCGGCAACGCGGCCGAGATCCTGCCCGAGATGGTCCGGCGCGGCATCCGGCCGGACCTCGTGACCGACCAGACCTCGGCGCACGATCCGCTCAACGGCTACCTGCCGGCCGGCTGGAGCGTCGCCGAATGGGAGGCCGCCCGCGAGCGCGATCCGGCCGCCGTCACGCGGGCCTCCAAGGCCTCCATGGCGACGCACGTGCGGGCCATGCTGGACTTCTGGAAGGCCGGCGTGCCGACGGTCGACTACGGCAACAACATCCGCCAGATGGCGCTCGAGGAGGGGGTGGCCGACGCGTTCTCGTTCCCGGGCTTCGTGCCGGCCTATATCCGGCCGCTCTTCTGCCGCGGCATCGGGCCGTTCCGCTGGGCGGCGCTCTCGGGCGACCCCGAGGACATCTACGCGACGGACCGGCGCGTGAAGGAGCTGATGCCGGACGCGCCCCATCTCCACCGCTGGCTCGACATGGCGCGGGAGCGAATCCGCTTCCAGGGCCTGCCGGCCCGCATCTGCTGGGTGGGGCTCGGCGACCGGCACCGGCTCGGGCTCGCCTTCAACGAGATGGTGCGCAACGGCGAGGTCAAGGCGCCGATCGTCATCGGGCGCGACCACCTCGATTCGGGCTCCGTCGCCTCGCCGAACCGCGAGACGGAGGCGATGCGCGACGGCTCGGACGCCGTGTCCGACTGGCCGCTCCTCAACGCGCTCCTCAACACGGCGTCCGGCGCCACCTGGGTGTCGCTGCACCATGGCGGCGGCGTCGGCATGGGATTCAGCCAGCATTCCGGCATGGTGATCGTGGCCGACGGCACGGACGACGCGGCGCGCCGGCTGGAGCGCGTCCTCTGGAACGATCCCGCGACGGGCGTGATGCGCCACGCCGATGCGGGCTACGAGGAGGCGGTGGACTGCGCCCGCGAGCAGGGCCTGGACCTGCCCTCGCTCGCCTGAGCGCGCGGCGCCCTCAGGCCGGCACGGGCCGGGGCCGGCCCTCGTCGTCGATGGCGACGAACGTGAAGGTGGCCTCCGTGACCTTGTCCTGCCGGCGCGTCTGGAAGCGCGTCGCCCAGGCCTCGATCTCGATCTTCATGGACGTGCGGCCGACGCCGACCACGCGCGTGTAGACGGAGAGCACGTCGCCGACCTTCACGGGCTGGATGAACGTCATGCCGTTCACGGCGATGGTGACGGCGCGGCCCTGCGAGCGCTCGACGCCGGCCATGCCGCCCGCCTGGTCCATGCAGGACATGACCCAGCCGCCGAAGATGTCGCCGTTGGCGTTCGTGTCCGCCGGCATGGCGATCGTGCGCACCGCGAGCTCGCCGCGCGGGCCGTCCCCGTCCGTTCCGTCCATCTGCGTCCCCTGCCCCGTTCGGCCGGACGGAGCCGGCAAACCGGCCGGGCGTCAAGCGCGAAGGCGGAGGACCCGCGCGATGGGCCGCCGACGTCCCGGGTGGTCCTCGCGTCAGCGAAGGTCGGGCGCGGGGGCGCCGGGCGCGCCGGCCTCGCCCATATAGGCCAGCGTATCCCGGATCTGCGCGTCGAGGCCGGCCGGCACGATCCCGGCCGCGGCCGCCCGGGCCGCGAAGGCGCGGCCGTCGCCGACGTAGCGGTGCGGCGCGCCCGCGACGGCGGGCCGGTGGATGGCCCGGTCCGAGCCGAGCGCCTGGAGGACGCGGCGGGCGAGCTCGCCGACCTCGACCGTCTCGTCGCCCGCCGTGTCGTAGGGCGCGGGATCGGCGGATCGCGGGTCCAGCATGCCGGCGACGCCGACCGCGACGACGTCCCGGACATGGGCATAGGAGCGCAGGACCGGCCGCGCGCTCTCGATGCGGATGTCGCGTCCCGCGAGCGCGGCCTCGCCGAAGCTCGACAGGGCGTAGACCTTGTTGATGAAGGGCCCGCCGAGGTTGAACACGCGGCAGACGGCCGCCCGGGATCCCGTCGCGGCGGCGAGCCCGGCGAAGGCCTCCTCCTCCTCGCGCTTCAGGACGCCGTAGGGGTTCGCGGCGAGCGATGCGGCCAGCGTGCCGTCCTCCTCGTAGACGGCGCCCGACGAGGTCGAGAACGTCCCGGCGATGCCGAGCCGGCGCGCCTGGCGCGTGACGAAGGCCGTCACGTCCCGGTTCGCGGCCGCGTAGGCCTCGAGCGCCATGCCGGCCGTCTTCTCGCGCGTCAGGAAGGCGTAATGGGCGAGGTAGGTCGGGCCGGGCCCGGCCGGCAGGTCCGCCAGGGCGGCGAGCGGCGCCAGCCCGATCGTGCGGCCGGACCGCAGCCGGAGCGGCCGCGCCGCGCGCGCATAGGCCTGGACGGAGGTCGCGATCCCGTCGCCGAGCGCGTCCTCCAGCATCTCGAGCGTGGCCCGTCCGAGCCAGCCCCCCGCCCCCGTGACGAGGATGCGCGTCCCGGGTTCGCGCAGGGCGGCGGCGACGGGTCCGGGACAGGCGAGGCGCCCGGCCCGCCCGACCGGCGTCATGCCGCGACCCCCGGCGGGACGGAGCCGCGGCCGCGCGGCGTCCCCCGAGCCGAGGGGGAGCGACGTCCGCCGGATCTCACGCCCCGTCGTCCAGGGGCACCAGCATGTTCGCCCGGAATTCGTCCCGGGGCAGGAAGGGCGCCATGTCCTCCAGCGCGGCCGAGACCATGCGGCCGTCGGGCAGCTTCCGCGAGGAGAGCTTCGGCGCGAAGGGCTGCGCGGGATCGAGCATGACCTCGCAGAGGGTCGGGCCGTTCGAGCGGAGCGCCGCCCGGACGAGCGCGGGCGCGTCGTCCAGGCTCTCGCAGCGCATCACCTCGAAGCCGAACGCCGCCCCGACCTTCATGAAGTCGGGAAAGTCGACGCCGTTGGTCGGGCCGCAGCCGGCCATGTTGTCGGGGAAGAAGGCGGTCTGCGTCTGCCGGATGGAATGGTAGCCGGAATTGTTCAGGACGAAGACCTTGATGGGCAGGCGGCGCGAGACGATCGTCTGCAGCTCCTGCAGGTTCATCATGATGGAGCCGTCGCCCGCCAGGCAGACGACGCGCGAGCCGCCCGCCCCGATGCAGGCGCCGATCGCGGCCGGGAGGTCGTAGCCCATCGAGGCGGAGCCCGAATTCGAGAACAGCCGCTGGCCGGCCCGCATGCGGGCGGTCTGGAAGGTGACGATGCAGGCGGTCGCGTTCGCCGCGACCGTGATGTCGTCGGGGCCGAGCTCGTCCGTCAGGACGGACGCGAAGGCGTAGGGGTTGATGGGCGAGCGCTGCTCGAAATAGGCCGGCAGGGCGGCGGGGTAGCGCTCCTTCCGGTCGCGGCACCAGGCCCGGTACGCCTCGTGCGCGGCGGGCGGCGCGCCCTCCGGCAGCGCCTCCAGCAGCGCCTCGAGGAAGGGCGCGAGATCGGCGTGGACGGGACGGTCGATCGAGAGCGTCGGCTTGGCGAGCTCCGCCTTGTCGATGTCGACCATCACGACCTTCGCGTGGCGCGCGAAGGAGGCCCAGTTGTAGCTGATCTGCCGGATGTTCAGCCGGCAGCCGAGCACCAGCACCAGATCGGCGTTCTGGACGGCGAAGTTGCCGGCCCGGTCGCCGATGGTGCCCGGCCGGCCCGCGAAGCACGGATCGTCGTCGGCGACGAGGTCGTGCGCGTTGAAGGCGGGCGCGACCGGCAGACCCGTCCGCTCGACGAGGCGCCGGAACGGGGCGAACGCGCCCGCGAGCCGCACGCCCGATCCGGGCAGGATCACGGGACGCCGGGCCGTCGCGAGCAGCGCCGCGACCTCGGACGCGGCCGCCCGGAGCGCGTCGCCGC
>JAEUAC010000407.1 GCA_019695455.1 Methylorubrum extorquens
TCCTCGACCTGCCCGTCCCGGCCGCGGCCGAGCCCGTGTTCACCGGGCGCGACGCCGTGCAGGGCGCCATCCTGGCCAAGCTCGCGGATGCGGGCTCGATCTGGCCGGCGCGGCTGCCCCGGAAGGAGCGGGAGGCGCTGGCCGCCTTCTACGGCGAGCGGGCCGGCGCGCCCCTCTGGACGGACGGGAGGGCGCTCCTGCCGCGCGTCGACGCTGTGGTGCGGAGCCTCGGGCGCGCCGACGCGGACGGGCTCGACCCGGCCGATTATCCCCCGCCGGTCCTGTCGCCCGCCCGGGCGGCGAACGCGGCCGACCTCGCGGACGCGGAGCTGAAGCTGTCGGCCGTCCTGGTGCTCTACGCCCGCGACGCGCGCGGCGGTCGCATCGAGCCCTCGCGGCTGTCCTCCCTGATCACGCCCACGCTCGACCTGCCGGGCGCCGGTCCCGTCCTGTCCCTGCTGGACGGCGCCGCCGATCCCGGCGCGGCGCTCGAATCGTTCCAGCCGCCGCATGCCGGGTACCGGGCGCTGAAGCGCAAGCTCGCCGCGCTGCGCGAGCAGCGGCCCGGCCTCCCGAGCGTCCGCCGCCGCATGGGGCCCGAGCTGACGACGCAGACGATCGCCGTGCTGGGCGACGCGCCGCGTCCCGCGGCGCCGCTCGTCTCGCCCCGGCTCGAGGGCGACATCCTGGCCAACATGGAGCGGTGGCGCTGGCTCCCGGCCGATCTCGGCTCGCGCTACGTGGCCGTGAACGTGCCGGAATTCCGCCTGCGGCTGATCGAGGACGGCGCCGTCGCGCACGAGGCCCGCGTCATCACGGGCCGGCCCGAGACCCCGACGCCGATCTTCTCCGGCCTGATGGACCACGCGGTGGTCAACCCGTCCTGGTACGTGCCGCCCTCCATCATGAAGAAGGAGTTCCTGCCCGGGCTCGCGGCCGATCCGGACTATGCGGCGAAGCGCGGCTACGAGGTCATCCGCCGGCGCGGCCAGGTCTCCGTGCGTCAGCCGCCGGGGGAGCGGAATGCGCTCGGCTTCATCAAGTTCATGTTCCCGAACGACCATGCCGTGTACCTGCACGACACCCCGAACCGGACCCTGTTCGGCGCGGGCCGGCGGGCCTTCAGCCACGGCTGCGTGCGGGTCGAGAACCCGTTCGCGCTCGCCGATTTCGTGCTCGGACGCGACTGGTCGGAGGCGCGCCTGAAGAAGCTGATCGGCCGGGGCGAGCGCACGATCCACCTGCCGCAGAAGCTGCCCGTCCACCTCACCTACTTCACGGTGGACGTGGACGCGGCCGGCGAGATGCGAACCTTCGAGGACCTCTACGGCTACAACCGGCGGGTCCGCCAGGCGCTCGGCCTCGGCGCCTGACGGGCCCGGTCCGCCGGATCCGCGGCGGGCATGCGGCATAGGGACCCGGATGGCGGCGGCCGCGTTGGGCATGCGGAGGCCGACACGCATGAGCGCCCAGCACGACCCGTTGCCCGAGCCGCTTCCCGAGCAGGTCCTCGACCATCTCGGCCGCAAGCTGCGCTCGGAACTGCGCATCGAGGAGACGCCGCCGGCCTTCCTGGGCGACGACACCCTGCCGCCCCGCTTCGCGGGCCTCGTCCGCCAGATCGAGCGGAGCGAGGCGACCGGCCAGAAGGGGATCGACGCGATCCGCCGGGAATTCGGCCTCGAGGAGGAGTGACGCGCGCCCGGTCGGGCGCCCGGCCTGACGTCCGTCAGGCCTGGCAGACCGGGCAGGAGAAGGTCGAGCGACCGGATTGCACGGTGCGCAGGATCGCGCCGCGGCAGCCGGGCGTCGAGCAGGGCTCGCCCTCCCGGTCGTAGACGCGGAACCGCTCCTGGAAGGCGCCGGACGTGCCATCCACCTGCCGGTGGTCGCGGAGCGTCGAGCCGCCGACCGCGACGGCCTCCTCCAGGACCGCCCGGATCGCGCCCGCCAGGAGGACGGCCTTCGGGCGCGGCCGGCCCGTTGGCGTCGCGATGCTGCCGGCCGCCGCGAAGGGCGAGAGGCGCGCCCGGAACAGGGCCTCGCAGACGTAGATGTTGCCGAGCCCGGCGATGAGCCGCTGGTCGAGGAGGGCGGCCTTGAGCGGGGTGATCTTGCCCCGGAACAGGCTCGCGATCACCGCGCCGGTCAGCCCGTCCAGAGGCTCGACGCCCATCTTCGCGAAGTGGCGGCAGGTGTCGAGGGTTTCGCTCGGCACGAGGTCCATGAAGCCGAAGCGGCGGGCGTCGTTGTAGGTGATCGTGGCGCCCGAGGACATCGCCATCACCA
>JAEUAC010000054.1 GCA_019695455.1 Methylorubrum extorquens
TGGAAGTGATGATTGATCTGCATGCATCCGAGATCGATGAAGCGCGCGCCCTTCCGCTTCGCAGCCTCGAACTGCGCGACCGCATCGGTGACGCTGCGTCCGAAATAGGCACGCCCGTCGATGTTCAGGGCGAAGGGCTGGAGCGAGCCGCGCTTGCCCGTCTCGGTCAGGCCGACGGCGTAGAGCACCCCAAGGGGGACGCCGTGGCGCGCCGCAGCGTCCCGCATCGCCCCCTCGCACGGGGCCGAGTCGGCGTGGGCCGGGCTAAAGATACAGAAGGGTGCCGTCGCCGCGATCGTCACGAGGGTTCGTCTCATCCGCTTGATCCTCCCGTGAAGCAGGCCTGTCGCCGTCCCTGCGCTCGCTGTGATGGGCCCGGGCCGCCCCGTCGCCCCCGGTCTGCGCCCCTCCGCCGAAGCCCTGCGACGGGAAAGCGGTGGCGGGCGGCGTCGCGCCATCCTGCGCATTCCCTCGATCGAGGACGACCACCTCGGCCTGACAGCCGGACCGGCCGAGGAGCTCACTCAGGGCGGCCGACGTCCGGCGCAGGAGATCGGTCGTCTCGGGGCGGGAGGCGCGCAGGGAGGCCTCGAGGCGACCGTCCTTCAGTCGCATCTCGACCGTGACGAGCCCGAGCTCCGCGGGCCGGAGCTGGATCTTCAGCACGCGCAGCAGGCCGTCGGCCGGTCCCGGAACGGTACCGTCGGCATGCGCGCGCGGGACGGCCGCGACCATCCGGTCCGCCTCCTCCCGGATCGCATCCGCGACGAGCGGCAGGCTGGCGGCGGGCAGGCCGCCGGCGTCCGCGGGTTTGTCGTCGAGGATGGCCGTCAGCGCGGCCTCGCGCGACCGAAACGACGTGATGGCGGGATCGACCGTCGCGGTGGTGCCATCCCCCGTCCCGATGGCCGGCGTCGGCGTGGCGCCGCGGTTCTCCTTGGACGGGAGGCCGGCCTCCGTCGGCGACGCGACGCGGTCGGGTGCGATGCCACCGGCCTTCCGCGGATCGGGCGCAGCCGGCGTGGCCGCAATTCCGGGGTCCCGCACCTCGCTCGCCGTTCGGCTCGGGGGCGCCGCCGATCCCAGCATGGTCGAGGCGGTCGGGGCCGGCGCGCCGTTGTCCAAGATCGCGCCCTGTACGACGGGGGCGAAATGGGTTGCGCTCGCGATCACCTGCAGCTTGCCGCCCGGCACGGTTTGATTACCCGGCGAGGGCTGCCCCGCCGGCAAGGATTGGCCACCCGGCAGCGGTGGATTCGGGAGCGCCCCGGACGTCGGGAGGGGCAGGAGGATGCTGGCGGCCGCGTCGCGGGGCAGGCCGAGGGACGAGGCCGATGCCGCGGGAGCCCCTGCCGGAGCCTGGACCGGTGGTGCGACGCCGTCCTTCGGCACCGGGATCGGCGATCCCGGGGACAGGTCGGCGATGTTGGCGAGCAGGGCGGCGATGTCGGTCACCGGCGCGACGACGGGCGTGGGCCCGGCCGAGCCGGCCACGTTCGCCTTGTCGCGGGTGGGCTCGTCCGCAGCGGCGGGTGCGGACGCAGCCGGATCCCCATCGCCGGACAGGGTGCTCAGCAGCGACGCGAAGGCGTTCCGCTCCGGAAGCGCTCCCGAGGCATCCCCCCGCCCCTCGGTCGCAGACCGTCCGGTCGCCCGGTCGGCCTTCGGAAGCGGCGCCTGCGGCGACGGTTGGACCTCGTTCATGGCCGCGGCCTCCGCACGAGCTCGTCGATCCGGCCGATCGCGGCCTGGGCCTTCAGGATCAGGGTCTCGCTCGCGTCCGCGGGACCCGGCGACACAACCTCGAGCCTCGTCGCGACCGGCCGGCTCGGCTCGCTCGGACGGGCCGCGCCGGGGTCGCGCCGAATCTGCGCGGCCGTGGACAGGGCATCATCGAGGAGGCGGATGTCGGCCGCCGGCAGCATCGCTCGGTCGAGAGCCTTCAGGCGCGACAGTCCCTCGTCGATGGTCGGGAGGCTGACGATTTCGGCGGCGGCGCGGTAGAGGGACGCGCGCGCCGCCTCCCTCGTCGCGGGCGAGGACAGGGCGCGGGCCTGCTCGGACGCCCAGAAGGCCGCGACCATCTTGCCCTCCTGGATCGCCGTGCCGGCGACCAGGAGGTAGAGATCGCGCCGAGCCTCGGGCGCCATCTCGTCCAGGATTCGCGCGAGCATGGGGAAGAGCTTCTCGTCGCGGCCGAGATCGAGCGTGGTCAGGATGTAGGCGAGGCGTTGACGGAAGTTGCCGGCATAGATCGAGTGCGGGAACCGGCGCAGATACTGGATCGCGAGCGCCTCCAGCTTCCGGAGATCGCGAACCTGGCTGACCACGAAGATCTCGCGGCGCAGCGCGCTTTCCTCGACCAGGGTTCCGGGCGCGAGCAGGCGCGCACGATCGAGCAGGACGATCGATCCGGCCGCATCCGCCTTCGCCGAAAGCGCTGCCTGCGTCAGGGAAAGCGGGCCCGCGAGGCTCGGCGGCAGCGCCCTCGCGTCCACGTCCCGGAGAAGGCTGCCAGCCTCGGCCTCGCGCCCTTCGAGATAGGCCAGCGCCCCGCGCACGAGGGTCGCCTCCGGTTCGGGGGGCGTGCCGACGGCGCCCAACCGCTTCAGGATCGCCGGTCCGCCCCCGCTGAGCGCGAACGTCACGGCCGCCTGGACGCGACGCCGGTCGGCCCAGCTGTCGGGCTCGGCGCGCAGCATCGGTTCCTCGATGCGGGCCATCAGGCGCGCTTGGCCGGCATACGCGGTGACCGACCCTTGTGCGATCCGATCCTGGAGGAGGAGCAACGTGCGTACCATCTCGATCGGACCGGCCTCGCCTGCCGAAACCGGCTCGGATTGGGCTGCGGCGGGGCGCGGGAACGCCAGGAGGACCAGGCCGAGCGCGGCGGACAGGATCGGCCTCACCGCGGCACCTCTTCCAGAAGGATCTCGATGCGGCGGTTCTCGGCCGCCTTCGGATCGGCGGCGTTGCGCGGCGCGGTGCTCGCATAGCCCTCGACCCGCCGGATGCGTGCCTCGTCCAGGCCGGCCCGGATCAGCATGTAGCCCGCCATGTGCGCCCGCGCCGTCGAGAGACGCCAGTTGTCGTAGGTGTCGGACCGGAAGGGCCGGGCGTCGGTATGGCCGCGGACGACGATCCGGCCCGGCCGGCCCGCGAGGGCCTTGGCGACCGCCTCCATCGCCCGGAGGGTGCGCGGCTGCGGTTCCGCGGATCCGACGGCGAACATGCTGAAGGCGAGGTCGTCCGTGACGCTGATGAGGAGCCCGTCCGCGACGCCCTTGACCTCCACGCGCGGGCCCGGAACGTCCTTGATCTGCGATCGCAGCGCGCTGGCCATCTCCGCCTGCGCGGCGGCGGCAGGCGCTTCGACGGGCATGGTAGACGCCGGGGCGGGCATCGCAGCCGCGTAATCGCCGCCAGCGGGCGCATTCGCCTTGCGGGGGGCGGCGGCGTCGCTCGCGGGCTTGTCGCCGGGCGCTCCCGCCTCCGCCGCGCGCCGCGCGCCGCGTGCGTCGAGCGTGGACTTGGCCGGAAGCGCCTCGAGCGCCCCGCTCGGTGCCGACCGGTCGGTCTTCGCGCTCGAGAGCGCGACCACGTGCCAGTAGAGCGGATCGAAGGGATCGCGGGCAACGTCGCCCCCGGCCCGGCCCGGCTCGCCGAGCGCGCCGACCGCGACGTCCTGCGGCTTGTCGGGCTCGGCATCCGCCGCGAGCTTCGCGAGGACGGCGTAGGGATCCTGGAACAGCTCCCGCTCGCGGGCAGCCGATCCGGGGGCGGGCCGGCCGCCATCGGGCGGAGCCGCCTTGACGTCCGGCCCCTGCGATCCGGCGCTCGCCGCATCGCCGGCGGGAATGCCGTCGGGATCGTTCAGGCCCTTGCGCGTCGGCAGCGCGGCCGACAACGTGATGGGGTTGAAGTAGTTCGCGATGGCCGCCCGCGTCTCCTTCGGCGCCGCGTTGCAGAGCCACAGGACGAGGAACAGCGCCATCATCGCGGTCATGAAGTCGGCGAGCGCGATCTTCCACACGCCGCCGTAATGCTCGGGCTCCTCGTCCAGCGGACGTCGCACGATGACGATCTCGGACTTGTCGTTGGCCATGCTCAGCGCTCCTCGACCAACAGGCTCAGGCGCCGGCTCCAGGACTCGAGCCGCGTCTCGATCACCGTGTCGTCCACCTGCACGCGGACATCCGGCGCCTCGTCGATGCGGATGGCGACCGCGTCCTCCGCCAGCCCCAGGCGCTCCCCGAGCGTGCCGACGAGATCCGCCGGCCCGGCGATCGACAGCGTCGCGTAGCGGCCCTCCGCCGTCAGGGGAGACACGATCGCCGTCAGCTCGCGGAGAGCTTCGCGGCGCAGGCCCTCCGCCAGGAACGGCAGCAGGACGCGGGCCGTGCTTTCGGCGAGCCGGTCTTCCAGGGCGCGGATCGCTTCGGAGAAGCCGGCGGCGAGGGTCGCGGCCTCGGCCTCCGCCCAGCGGCGGCGTTCCGCCGCCAGCGCATCGGCGTGGGCCTGCGCGCTGGCGGCCAGGGCCTGGTCTACGGCGAGGCGCGCGCGTGCCTCGCCGTAGAC
>JAEUAC010000080.1 GCA_019695455.1 Methylorubrum extorquens
CGCCCTCGCGGCGGCGCTCGGGCTCGGGGGGCTCGCGCTCTTCGGGGTGCTGCGCGTCCCGGCCGGTCCGGTCGACACGGTGCCGGGAGTCCGGATCCGGATCATGCAGCCGAACCTGCCGCAGGACGAGAAGTTCGCCCCCTCGGCCGGGCCCGACATCCTGGCGCGCTACCTCGCCCTCAGTGCGCGACCGGCCTCGGGCGAAGGCGAGGGTGGGGGGCTCGGGGACGCGACGCTGCTCGTCTGGCCCGAATCCGCCTTCCCGTTCCTCCTCAACCGCGAGCCGGAGGCGCTTCGGCAGATCGCGGAGGCGCTGCCGCCCGGCGCCTCGCTCGTCACGGGCGCCGCCCGCTCGGAGGGGACGGGCCGCGACGCCCGCTACTACAACTCGATCCAGGTCGTGGGCGGCACGGGCGCGATCCTCGCGACCTACGACAAGGTCCACCTTGTGCCGTTCGGCGAATACGTCCCGGCGATCCTGGACGACGCGCTGCGCGGCCTCGGGCTCCGCCAGTTCGTCGCGATCCCGGGCGGGTTCACGCCGGGCAGCCGCAAGACGGGCCTCGCCGTGCCGGGCCTGCCGCCCGTCGCGGGCAGCATCTGCTACGAGGCGATCTTCCCGGGCGAGAGCGTGGCCGCCGGTTCCCGGCCGGGCCTGATCCTGAACGTCACGAACGACGGCTGGTTCGGCGACACGCCCGGGCCCCGGCAGCATTTCGCGCAGGCCCGGCTGCGGGCCGTGGAGCAGGGCCTGCCGCTCGTGCGGGCCGCCAACACCGGCATCTCGGCCATCGTCGATCCCTTCGGCCGGGTCCTCGGGGCGCTCCCGGTCGGGCGGGAGGGCGTGCTCGACGGCGCCCTGCCGGCGGCGGCGCAACCGACGGTATTCTCGCGCTGGGGCGACATTCCCGCAGCGGTTCTGATCGGCTTGGCTCTTGTCGTCGCGCTTGCCATGAGGCGACGTCATCGTGTTGAAAGGGGCTCCGAGAGCCGGCACATCTAGTGATCGGCGGAGAGCCTTCAGATCATGACCAAGGCACCGAACGACATCGACCGGCATGTCGGCAGCCGGGTCCGGATGCGGCGCATGCTCATCGGGATGAGTCAGGAAAAGCTCGGGGATGCACTCGGACTGACCTTCCAGCAGGTGCAGAAATACGAGAAAGGCACGAACCGGATCAGCGCCAGCCGGCTGCAGCAGATCGCGACCGTCCTGGGCGTCTCGATCGAGTATCTCTACGGCTCCGACGATCGCGGCATCGGCCAGCCCGCCAGCGGCTTCACGGAGGGCGCGGCCCCCGGCTACGAGGCCGAGATCATGACGGCCGAGGGCCTGAAGCTGCTGCGGGCCTTCCGCAAGGTCGAAGACCGCCGCATCCGCCGCCGCATCCTCGACCTCGTCTCCGCCCTGGCCGGCCACGTCCCGGAGGAGCCCGAGGGGGAGCGTTCGCAATAACGAACGCTGCGCTTGACCTGCCGGACGCGTCGGTGCCACAAGCCCGCCGACAAGACCCGGCCAGCGGGTCGTGGAGCCGGGGCAGACACGTGGCGCGTCCGAACTACCTGTTCACCAGCGAATCGGTCTCGGAAGGCCATCCCGACAAGGTGTGCGACCGGATCTCGGACGAGGTCGTGGACGCCTTCTACCGGGCCGGCGCGAAGGAAGGCCTGGATCCCTGGGGCATCCGGGCGGCCTGCGAGACGCTGGCGACCACCAACCGCGTCGTGATCGCGGGCGAGTACCGCGGCCCGGCGAGCGTCGACGAGGCCGTCATCCGCGACGTCACGCGCAAGGCCATCAAGGACATCGGCTACGAGCAGGACGGCTTCCACTGGGAGACGGCCGAGATCGAGGTGCTGCTGCACGGCCAGTCCGCCGACATCGCCCAGGGCGTCGATTCGGCCGGCAACAAGGACGAGGGCGCGGGCGACCAGGGCATCATGTTCGGCTACGCCTGCCGCGAGACGCCCGAGCTGATGCCGGCGCCGATCTACTATTCCCACAAGATCCTGCGCGACCTGACCACGGCCCGGAAGTCCGGCCAGGGCCCGGCCGCCGTGCTCGGCCCCGACGCCAAGAGCCAGGTCACGGTCCGCTACGAGAACGGCACGCCCGTCGCCGCGACGCAGATCGTGCTCTCGACGCAGCATCTCGACGCCTCGCTCTCCTCCGAGGACGTGCGCGGCATCGTCGAGCCCTACATCCGCAAGGCCCTGCCGGACGGCTGGATCTCGGGCGAGACGGTCTGGCACGTGAACCCGACGGGCAAGTTCGTCATCGGCGGTCCGGACGGCGATTGCGGCCTCACGGGCCGCAAGATCATCGTCGACACCTACGGCGGCGCGGCCCCGCACGGCGGCGGCGCCTTCTCGGGCAAGGATCCGACCAAGGTGGACCGCTCGGCGGCCTACGCGGCGCGCTACCTCGCGAAGAACGTGGTCGCGGCCGGGCTCGCGGACCGCTGCACCATCCAGCTCTCCTACGCCATCGGCGTCGCGAAGCCGCTCTCGATCTATGCCGACCTGCACGGGACCGGCCAGGTCGACGCGGACAAGCTCGAGACGGCCCTCATGGCGATCATGGACCTGTCGCCGCGCGGCATCCGCACCCATCTCGACCTGAACAAGCCCATCTACGCGCGGACCTCCGCCTACGGGCATTTCGGCCGGCAGCCGGACGCGGAGGGCGGCTTCTCCTGGGAGAAGACCGACCTCGCCGACCAGCTCCGCTCGGCCCTGGCCTGACGTGACGGCCGGGCCGGACGCGCCCGGCTCCTTCTTCGGACGGCGCAAGGGCAAGACGCTCCGCGACGCGCAGGCGGACCGGATCGCGACCCTCCTGCCGGGCCTGCGCCTGCCGGCGGACGGCCCGGTCGATCCCGCCGCCCTGTTCCCGGAGCGGCCGGACGCCGTGCATCTCGAGATCGGATTCGGGGGCGGCGAGCACCTCGCCCAGAGGGCGGCCGAGCAGCCCGGAACGGGGTTCGTCGGCGTCGAGCCCTTCGTCAACGGCGTCGCCAAGTGCCTCGCCGCCGTCGACGAGGTCGCCTTGCGCAACGTCCGCCTCTGGGACGACGACGCGGCCGCGCTCCTGCTCCGGCTCGCGCCCGCCTCCGTCGACCGCGCCTACGTGCTCTATCCCGATCCCTGGCCTAAGCGGCGCCAGCGCAAGCGCCGGTTCCTGTCGGACGCGAACCTCGCCGCGCTCGCGCGCGTGATCCGGCCCGGCGGGGAGCTGCGCTTCGCGAGCGACATCGACGACTACGTCGGCTGGGTCCTCGCCCGGGTCGCCCGCTCGCCCGACTTCCGCTGGACGGCGCGATCCGCGGACGCGTGGCGCGTGCCGTGGGACGGCTGGCGCTCGACCCGCTACGAGGCGAAGGCCATCCGGGAGGGCCGCGTGCCGTCCTACCTCACCGTCGAGCGGCTCTGACGCGCGACCCGGACCGGATCAGGAAGCGCAGCACCCGCTCGGCCGTGGCCGATCCGACGCTGTCGAAGGTGGTCTCGGCCGCGTGGAGCTGGTGGCGCTCGGTGAGGCTCGGGTCGCGCAGCTTCAGGAGCGCGCGCGCCGTCGGCCACGACCAGCCGCACGCCCGGCAGGCGATGACCAGGAAATCGTTGTCCGGCTCGGTCAGCAGCCGGCGGGATTGCGCGCGCGACAGGCCCGTCACGCGCGAGAACAGGATCTCGACCTCGCCGGAGCGCCGCTCCAGGGCGAGCGCGCGGATCTCGAGCTCCTCCGGCAGGACCGCGATGGGCTTCGCGACCGACGGCGTCGGCAGGCGGGCCGTGAGCGCCCGGCCGACCCCCTCCCGCACGATGGCGAGGAGCGTGGCCGCGACCGGCGGCGCGAGGTCCACCCGCAGCCCCATCAGGTCCTGGAGCGTCTCGTCGTCGCGGGACCGGTCGACCAGCGTGGAGGCGGCGACCGGCGTCAGCTGGGCGCCGCCGTTGCCGGCGATCGCGTGGCCGACGGCGCGCTCGGGAAAGGACACGAGGAAGTCCGTCACCATGGCGGACAGCCGGGCGCGGGTGCAGATGGCGATCCGGTGGTCCGGGCTCTTCTCGGCGGCGACCGCCATCAGGTCCTGGTCGTCCAGGGCGTCCGAGCGCGTGAGGACGGGCCAGGCGACCACGATCGCGTCGTCGCTGGCGAGCTTGCGCACGATCCCGCGCGGCGCCCGCGCCGAGTTGCCCAGGCGCTCGGCCGCGGCCACGCGGGCCTGCAGGTCGGCGAGCGGGACGCTGCGCACCATGACCTCGTCCAGGACCTCGACGATCTCGGCCGAGACGCGCTCCGACAGCTCGAACAGCAGGTCCACGAGTTCCGCGAGCGCGCGCATCCGCGTCGCCTGCGAGCTCCGCCCGAGGCTCGATCCGATCTCCTCAACCAGGGCCGGCAGCGTGCTCACGCCTGACACCTATGCAAAGGACGTCACCGAACCGTTGAGACCGGGTGCGCGGGGGTGATTTCCCGCGGTCGAGCCGATACGGGACGGTATCGGTGGTCCGGCGCTTGCCTCCCGGGCCCGTCCGTCACGCCCTGGTGCCCATGTCCATCGCCGTCGATCCGATCACGCGCTCCGTCATCGGCCACCGCCTGTCGTCGATCGTGACCGAGATGGGCGAGGCCATGCTGCGGACCTCGTATTCGCAGATCCTGAACTCCTCCCGCGACTTCTCCATCGCCATCACGGACGTGCAGGGCCGGCTCGTGGCCCAGGCCGACCACCTGCCCGTGCACGTGGGCGCGCTCCCCTGGGCCACGAAGGCCGTCGAGGCCCGCTTCGACGACGTCGTGCCGGGCGACGTGATCCTGATGAACGATCCCTACCACGGGGGCTCGCACCTGCCGGACGTGACGGCCTTCGTACCCGTCTTCGCGGGCGGCCGGCGGGCGCTCTGGACCGTGGTGCGCGCCCACCAGAGCGACATCGGCGGCGCGACGCACGGCGCCTACAACCCGCAGGCGACGGAGATCTGGCAGGAGGGGCTGCGCATCCCGCCCGTGCGGCTCTACGAGGCCGGCCGCCTGCGGGACGACCTCCTGGACATGCTGGCGCTGAACACGCGCAACGGGCGCGACTTCCGGGGCGACCTCGCCGCCATGGTGGGGGCGGCGCATCTCGGCGAGAAGCGGCTGGCCCGCCTCTTCGACGAGTTCGGCCCCGAGACGGTCGAGACCGCCATCGAGCAGATCTACGATGCCGCCGAGGCGCGCACCCGCGCCGTGGTCGGCACCTGGCGCGAGGGCACCTACCGGGGCGAGGCCTTCCTCGACGACGACGGGCACGGGCGCGAGGACATCCGCATCGCGGCGACCGTCACCGTGAAGGGCGGCGAGGTCACGGTGGACCTCTCCGATTCGGACCCCCAGTCGACGGCCTTCGTCAATTCCTCGCACGCCAACATGCATGCGGCCTGCGTCATGGCCTTCGCCTACCTGATCGACCCCGACATCCCGAAGAACGCGGGCGCCATCCGGCCGCTCACGGTGATCGCCCGCGAGGGCACCATCGTGTGGTCGGAGCCCGGCCGGCCCGTCACCATGTGCACGAGCCATCCCTCGAACGAGATCGTCGAGGCGATCGTGAAGGCGCTGGCGCCGGCCTGTCCGGACCGGGCCATGGGCGGCTGGGGCCGCCGCTTCCGGTTCGCGCTCCAGGGCAAGGACCCGCGCACCGGCCGCGGCTTCATCTGGCACCTCTTCCATGCCCGGCCGGGCGGCGGGGCCTCGCCGGGCGGCGACGGCTGGTCCTCGGCCGGGGAGTGGCATTCCGCCGGCGGCCTCAAGTTCGGGTCCGTCGAGTTCGCCGAGGTGCGCTTCCCGCTGCACTTCCACGCCCACGAGTTCCGCCCCGATTCGGGCGGCGACGGCCAGCATCGCGGCGGCCTCGGCGTGACGCTCGACCTCGAGGTGCTAACGGCCGAGCCCGCGCTCGCCAACACGGCCGGCGACGGCATCCGGCACGGCGCCGCCGGCATGTCGGGCGGCCGGGACGCCGCGCCGCACGCCTACCGGCTCCTCTCGGAGGGACGCCCGCCGCGCGTGCTCAGGACGAAGGAGGTCGGCATCCCGATCCGTCCCGGCGACGTGTTCGAGGTGCGCTCCGGCGGCGGCGGCGGCTGGGGCCCGCCGGAGAAGCGCAGCGCGGAGGCCCGGCGCCGCGACCGCGAGGCCGGACTCGTCACGGGCGGGGAGGCCTGACATGGCATCGACCTTCCGGATCGGCATCGACGTCGGCGGCACCTTCACGGACCTCGTCTGCCTGGACGAGGCGGGCCGCACCGTCTTCGCGAAATCGCCCTCCACGCCGGCCGACCAGTCCGTCGGCGTCATGAGCGGGCTGTCCGAGCTCGCGCGCCGCCTCGGCCTCGACCTCGGCGCCATGCTGGCCCGCACGGACCGGATCGTCCACGGCACGACGGTCGCGACCAACGCCCTCCTCGAGCGCAAGGGCGCCCGGGTCGCGCTCCTCACCACGGAGGGGCACCGGGACATCCTCGAGATGCGCGAGGGCCTGAAGCCCGAGCGCTACGATCTCCGCATGCCGCCGCCCGAGCCGCTCGTGCCCCGCGCCCTGCGGATCGGCGTGCGCGAGCGCGTGAAGGCGGACGGCTCCGTGCTGGTCCCGCTCGACGAGGCCTCGCTCGACGCGGCGATCGAGGCCGTGCGGGCCTCCGGGGCGACGTCGGTCGCCATCTGCTACCTGCACGCCTACCGGAACCCGGCCCACGAGGTCGCGACGGCCGAGCGCCTGCGGGCGGCGCTGCCGGACGTGTACGTCTCGCTGTCGAGCGAGGTGCTGCCGCAGATCAAGGAATACGAGCGCGTCTCGACCACGGTCGTGAACGCCTATGTCGGCCCGGCCGTGCGCCGCTACCTGACGGCGCTCGAGGGCCGGCTCGCCGAGGCGGGGCTCGCCGGGCCGCTCTTCATCATCCTGTCCCACGGCGGCATGGCGCCCGTCGGCGACGCTTGGCGGCTGGCCGCCGCGACCGTCCTGTCCGGCCCGGCGGGCGGCATCGCGGGGTCGCGCCGCTGCGTCGAGCTCCTCGGCGTCCCGGACGTGATCCCGTTCGACATGGGCGGCACCTCGACCGACATCTCGCTGATCGCGGGCGGCGAGGCGGCGCTCTCGGCGGAGCGCGGCCTCGCGGGCGAGCGCATCGCGCTCCGCTCGCTCGACATCGCGTCGATCGGGGCCGGGGGCGGCTCGATCGCCCACGTGGACGCGGGCGGCACCTTCGGCGTCGGGCCGGAGAGCGCGGGCGCCGTGCCGGGTCCCGCCTGCTACGGCAACGGCGGGACGAGCCCGGCCGTGACGGACGCGAACCTGCTCCTCGGCTATCTCGACGCGGCGAGCTTCATGGGCGGCGCGCGGCCGCTGGACCGCGCGGCGGCGGAGGCCGCGGTCGACGACCTCGCCGGCCGGCTCGGCCTGTCCCGGGACGAGACGGCGCACGGCATCTTCCGCCTCATCAACCTGAAGATGGCGGACGGCATCCGCCTGATGACGCTCCGGCGCGGCGTCGATCCGCGGCGCTTCGCGCTGCTCTCCTTCGGGGGCGCGGCCGGCCTGCACGCGGTCGAGGTCGCGCGCGAGCTCGAGATCGGCCGCGTCATCGTGCCGACCGTCGCCTCCGTCCTGTCGGCCTGGGGCATGCTGGCGAGCGACCTGCGCTACGAGGTGAGCCGCACCCATGTCGGCGACGCGGGCGCCATGACGGACGCGCGCCTGCGGGACGTGTTCGCGGGCCTCGACGGGGCGGCCGCGAGCCGCCTCCGCTCCTGGTTCGAGGGCCCCGTGCGGATCGAGCGCTCGGCCGAGATGCGCTACGGCGAGCAGGTCTTCGAGATCGACGTGCCGCTCTCCGACCTCGACTGGGAGGCGCCGGGCCTCGTGGAGCGCGTGCACGCGCGCTTCCACGCCCGCCACGAGGAGCTCTACACCTACGCCTCGCCCGACCAGGAGGTCGTGTTCGTGAACGCGCGGGCCGCCGCGGTCGGGGCGGTGCCGGCCGTCGACGAGCCCGAGATCGGGCCGCGCGACACGGCCCCGGTCGGCACGCGGCGCGCCTGGTTCGGCGCCTGGCGCGACGTGCCCGTGCACCGCCTCGAGACGCTCGGGGCCGGCACGACGATCGCCGGACCCGCGATCGTGGAGGCCGAGACGACGACGGTCGTCGTGGGCGAGGGCGACCGGGCGGTGGTGAACCGGCTCGGCTGGCTCGACATCGCGCTCCGGGCGACGTCATGATGGCGGCGCAGCTAAGGACAATCCGGCCCATGAGATCCATCGCGGCGGCGCTCGCCCTCCTGACGGTCGCGGCCTGGCCCGCCCATGCGGACGTGACCTTCGGCGTGGCCGTGCCGCGCACGGGGCCGGTCGCCTCCATCGGCGACCAGATCATGAACGGCATCAACGCCGCCGTGCAGGACGTGAATGCCGGGGGCGGCATCAACGGCGAGAAGCTGGTCGTCGAGGTGCAGGACGACGCCTGCGATCCGAAGCAGGCCGTCTCGGTCGCCAACCGCTTCATCCAGAACAAGGTGCGGCTCGTCGTGGGCCACGTCTGCTCCGGCGCGTCGCTCGCGGCGTCCGACTTCTACGCCGAGAGCGGCGCCGTCATGATCACGCCGGCCTCGAACACGGCGCGCCTGACCGACCGCGGCCTCCCCGGCATCTTCCGCGTCTGCGGGCGCGACGACCAGCAGGGGCAGCTCGCGGCGGGCTTCATCGCCGAGCGCTTCCCGGGCAAGAAGATCGCGATCCTGCACGACGGCGCGCCCTTCGGGCGCGGCCTCGCGGACGCCACCAAGGCCGCCCTCAACAAGCTCGGCATTCAGGAGGCGCTGTTCGCCGGGATCACGCCCGGGGAACGCGACTACACGGCCGTCATCACGCGGCTGAAGGCGGCCGGCATCGAGGTCGCCTATTACGGCGGCTACCACCAGGAGATGGGCACGCTGGTGCGGCAGGGCGCCGAGCAGGCCTTCCGCGGCCAATGGTTCGGCACCTCGGGCATCGCCGCC
>JAEUAC010000258.1 GCA_019695455.1 Methylorubrum extorquens
ACGGTCAGGACCTGGGCGAAGCCGCCTGCGAGCCCGGTGATCGCGTCCATCGTCAGAAGCCGAGAGGACCGCGCGGCAGCGTCATGCCGAGCAGCCGATCGAAGACGAAGGAGACCGCGAGTGTCGAGACGAGCCCGAACGCCAGGGAGAAGAGCCAGCCCGGGTTGCCGATGGCCCGCAGCAGAAGCGGCATGCCGAGGATCGCCGCCAGCGTGAAGCCGATCCAGGGCAGGCTCGCCACCATGGCGACCATCACGGACAAGACGACGAGCACTCGACGGGCTGATCCGCCCGGCGGCAGGAAGGTCTCGCCGTCGAGGGTCCGGTCGCGGGGCGTCAGCGCGAGCAGGGTCGCGCCACCCGCCATGGCGCATCCGGCGATCAGGGGGAAGAAGCCCGATTCGGGACCGCTGGCACCCAAGATGCCGAGACCGAACGACATGGCACAGATCGCCATGCCGAGAACGAACCACGTCGCGTTGACGGCGAGTTCCAGTTGTCTCACTCGGCCCTCCCGTTCCATGCGCCATTCGGCGTCGCTGGAGCGGATGGCGCAACGTGCGTGCCAGCTTCCCGATTGGCGATGCGCGGCAGGTCCCGTCGGCTCGACAGGACATTGCAGACGTCCAGGAACGTCAGCAGCAGTGAAGCTGCGTTTCAGCGCAACAAAGACTACGTTTCACGCAACACGCGAGTGTCGGCGTTTTGGCGCGACGTGGCATGGAGATGGCGCCACAAGGTGGCGCGGCTGATCCCGAGCCGGCGGGCCGTCTCCTGCCGGTGCCCGCCGGTCTCGGCCAGGACCTCGTCGATCCGCTCCTTCCAGTCCGGGACCGGTTCGCCGGATCGGTCCGGCTGCCGATGTCCGAACAGTTCCGGGCAGTCGTGCGCGAGGAGATCGGCCGACGGTCCGTCAGGCCCATCGAAACCGGCCAGCAGGACGGCCAGCCGCTCGCAGATGTTCTCGAGCTCGCGCACGTTGCCGGGCCACGCATAGGCGGAGAGGGCGCCGTGCAGGCGGTCCAGCATGTCGGCCCTGAACGCGACGCCGAGCCGTTTCAGGCATCGCGTCAGGAAGACCTCCGAAAGGTCCTCGATGTCCTCCGATCGGTCCCGTAGCGGCGGGACCGTGAGACGCAGGATGTTCAGCCGATAGTAGAGATCGGATCGGAACCGCCGTTCCGCGATGAGCGCGTCGAGTGGCTGATGGGTCGCCGCGACGATGCGGACGTCCACGGGGATCGGCGCGGTGCCGCCGAGCCGCACGACCTCGCGCTCCTGCAGGACGCGCAGGAGACGCGTCTGCAGGGCGAGCGCCATGTCGCCGATCTCGTCGAGGAACAGCGTGCCCGTATGGGCGGCCTCGAACAGGCCGGGCTTGCCGCCGCGCCGCGAGCCGGAGAAGGCTCCCTCCTCGTATCCGAAGAGCTCGCTCTCGAGCAGGGTCTCGGGAAAGGCCGAGCAGTTCGCGGCGACGAATGGCCTGTCCGCCCGCCGGCTCGCGCGATGGATCGCCTGGGCGAAGAGCTCCTTGCCGGTCCCGCTTTCGCCGGAGATCAGCACGGTGATGTCGGTCGCCGCGAAGCGGAGCGCGGTGTCCCGAGCCCGGCGCAGGGCGGGCGAGCGGCCTTTCAGGTCGGCGAAGCTGTAGCGCGCACTCGGCGGCTGGCCGCTCCGCTTCTGCGAGCGCAGGCTCGTGTCGGCCTCGCGGATCGCCCGCGCGTCCTGCAGCGTCATCACGGCGCCCGTGATCTGCCCGCGCTCCCGGATCGGCGTGCGGCCGAGCACCCAGTCGCGCCGGGCGATGCGGATGACCTCGCCCCGTTCGGGCGCGCCGCTCTCCAGCGTGCCGCGCAGAGACAGGCCCGGCTCCGGGCGGCTCAGCGGCTGGCCGAGCAGGTCCGTTCGCTCCTGGCCGAGCAGGCGCTCCATCGGCGCGTTCAGGGCGACGACACGGTGGCGACGATCCACGGCCAGCACGGCCTGGTCCAGGCTCTGGAGCACGCCGTCGAGCTGGGCGTACCGGGCCGACTCGAGACGGGCGATCCGGCCGAGCTCGATCGCGTCCTCGATCCCCTGTCGGACGGAGGACAGCGAGTAGGCGAGGATGGCCCGTAGACCCTCCTCCTCGGCGATCTCGCAGACCATGCTGGACCCGATGATGACGGGAAAGCCCGCGGCCGACAGTTCGCGCACGGCGGCCTGCGCCTCGGCGAGCGTGCGGTAGGCGCGCTGCGCGACCTCGATCTTCAGGAGGTCGCGGACCTGATCGAGCTCGGGCACCGTCTCGCGGTAGCTCACCACGGCGACGCGGTTCGAGAGCGTCCGGGCCTTCAGCATGGCGAGGAGCGTGTCGTAGCCCGTGACCTTGATGGTCGCGACCGGCGTCGAGAGCGAGCCGCGGAGGAAGCTCGCATTGGCGCCGGCGCTCACGAAGGCGTCGATCATGCCGCTGCGCTCGCGCATCCGTGCTGTGGCGAGAGCGGCCTCGAAGCTCTCGTCGATCACCTCGATCTGAAGGCGGCTCTCGTCGTATTCCTCGATCACGGAGCGGGCGAGCCGGCTCAGGTGACGGTAGCTCAGGAAGCAGAGCCGGATGGGCCCGTGCGTCTCCAACAGCGACGACGCCATCGCACCTCCTCCCGTGTTGCAGCCGTGTTTCAGCCGTCCTGGTGAAACGTAGCACGGACACGAGGCGAGAGGGCAAGACGAGGTGCTACGGGCGGCGGCTCGGGCGCCGAACCGCTGGCACGGTGATTGCCGAACAGCGCTCGTGATGAGCCCGCACCCCTTCCCGACGCTGTTCTCGCCGGTCCGGCTCGGACCGAAGACCGCGAAGAACCGCGTGATGCGGGTCGCGACCACGTCGAACCTGGCGGAACGGAGCCGGGTCAAAGCCCGCATGCTGGCGTTCTACCGGACGGTGGCGCAGGGCGGCGCGGGCACGATCGTCAGCGAGGCCGTGCGTCTGCACCCGTCCGAGGCCGTGGTCCCGAACGCCATCCCTCTTTTCGACCGCGAGACGATCCCGGGCTTGCGACGCATCTCCGACGCGCTGCACGAGGCGGGCTCGCTCTTCATCGTCCAGCTCAACCACGGCGGACGCCAGCATCTCGGCCGCCGCGTCGGCACGCTGATCGCGCCCTCCGAGATCGCCTGCCCGCGCAGCGGAGGCACGCCGCACGCGCTCACGACGCGCGAGGTCGAGGACATGGTCGACTGGTTCGCGAGCGCGGCCGTGAACGCGCGCGACGCCGACGCCGACGGGGTCGAGATCCACGGGGCGCAGGGGCACCTGATCGGCCAGTTCGTGTCGCCCTTCTCGAACACGCGTACCGACCGGTACGGCGGCTCGGCTGAGAACCGGCTGCGCTTTCCGCGCGAGATCCTGCGGACGGTCCGTCACCGCCTCGGCCCGGGTTCGGTCGTCGGCTATCGGATGGGCGTCGAGGAATTCACCCGCGGCGGCATCACGATCGACGACGCGTGCGAGATCGCCCGGACCTTCGCGGCCGAGGGACTCGTCGACTACATCTCTCTGAGCCAGGGCAACTTCAACACGATCGAGACGCACCTCCCCGATCGCCATTGGCCGCAGGAAAGCTATCGGGACATCCAGCGGCGCATCAAGGAAGCGGTCGGCGACACGATCGTCGTGCAGAGCACCCGCATCCAGATGCCCGAGCAGGCCGAAGACATCGTCGCCTCCGGGGACGGCGACATGGTCGGGCTCTGCCGCGCGCTGATCGTGGATCCCGAATGGCCTCGGAAGGCCGAGCAAGGCCGGCGCCACGAGATCCGGCGCTGCATCGCCTGCAACCAGTGCTGGGACTGGATCTCGTCCGGCGAGCCCATCGCCTGCGCGACGAACCCGGTCGCCGGCCGCGAGCACGCCTTCCGCCATCGTTCGCCGGCGCCGCCGACGCGCATCGTCGTCGTCGGCGGCGGGCCCGCCGGCATGGAGGCCGCCCGGATCGCGGCCGAGCGCGGCCACGCCGTGACGCTCTACGAACGATCGCACGTGCTGGGCGGCAAGCTCGCGCAGTCGCATCGCCTGCCGAACAACGCCGAATTGCGCCACCTCCTGGATTTCCGGATCCCCGAGATGGATCGCAAAGGCGTCGAGGTGCGGCTCGGCCACGAGGCGACCCTCGCCGACATCCAGCGCGACTCGCCCTACGCCATCATCGTCGCGGCAGGCGCGCAGGCCTTGCCTCCCACGTTGCCGGGCGACGGGTCCGTGCCCGTCATCGCCGCGACGGGGCCGGACGACCTCAAGAGCGTCCCGTCGCTCGGCCGCAACCTCATCCTGATGGACGAGGACGGGTACTTCTGGGGTTCTGCCATCGCCGAGGCCGCGGCCGCGCTCGCGGTGGGCTACGGCCTCTCCTTCACGGTTGCGACCCGGTTCTTCGAACACTTCCGCGAACTGCCGATGGTGTCTCGCATCGCGACGCTCCGGGCCCTGGACGAGGCCGGCACGGACCTGCGGACGTCCATGTTCGTCGACCGCGTCGAGGACGGGGCGGCGGTCGTGAAGCATTACCTCACGGGCCGCGAGGAGCGGCTGGAGCGGACGGCCGCCATTCTTTGGACCGGCCACCAGCGGGCCCGGTCCGGCCTCCAGGCGCAGCTCAAGGCGGCCGGGTTCGACCGGACCTACCTCGTCGGCGATGCCTACGCGCCGCGCCGCCTGCCGGTCGCGCTCGTGGAAGCCCACACCGTGGCCCGCCAGGTCTGACAGGCGGCCGGAGGAGACGAACACAATGCCTCTCGTGAAGCACGTCATCGACGCCCGAACGGCCAAGCGAATGATCAAGGCCGCGGTCGTGAAGGCCGAGGAACTCGACAAGAAGATGTGCATCGCGATCGTCAACGATGCGGGCCAGCTCAAGTCGTTCCTGGCCATGGACGGCGCGCCGCATCTCGCCATCGGCATTTCGCAGGACAAGGCCTACACGGCGAGCTCCTTCGGCATCGCGACCCATGTCTGGTGGGATTTCGTGAAAAACGATCCGCCGCTTCTCCACGGCATCACCCACACGCCGCGGCTCACGATCTTCGGAGGCGGCTACCCCCATCCGCATCGACGGCGAGATGATCGGCGCGCTGGGCGTCAGCGGAGGCCACTACTCCGAGGACATGGAGGTGGCGCGCGCGGCCCTTACGGCCGTCGACGCGGACATCACGTAACCGTTCCAACCCGCCGATCGAAGAGACCCGCCATGCCGGACGAAGCCCTGCCCGACACCACCCATCCCGGACCGCTGTCGGACCTGCGCGTGATCGAGATGGGGCAGCTCATCGCCGGTCCGTTCTGCGGACAATTGATGGCGGATTTCGGCGCCGAGGTGATCAAGGTCGAACAGCCCGGCGCGGGCGATCCGATGCGCGAATGGGGCCGCGAGAAGCCTCACGGCCAGTCGCTGTGGTGGCCCGTGATCGCGCGCGGCAAGAAGTCGATCGAGGTGAACGCCCGCGTGCCGGACGGTCAGGCCGTGATCCGCGAGCTCGTGAGCCGCTCGGACGTCCTGATCGAGAACTTCCGGCCCGGTACGATGGAGAAGTGGGGTCTCGGTTACGACGACCTCGCCGCCATCAATCCGCGGCTCGTGATGATCCGCGTCTCGGGCTACGGCCAGGACGGGCCGTACTCGAAGAACGCGGGCTACGGTGCCATCGGAGAGGCCATGGGTGGCCTCCGCTACGTGGTCGGCGATCCGTCGAACCCGCCGTCGCGGGCCGGCATCTCGATCGGCGACACGCTGGCCGCGACCTTCGCCTGCCTCGGGGGCATCATGGCGATCCATGCCCGGCAGCGCACGGGGCGCGGCCAGATCGTCGACAGCGCGATCTACGAGGCCGTCCTCGCCGTGATGGAGAACCTCGTCACCGAATACGACAGCGGCGGCTACATTCGAGAGCGGACGGGTTCGATCCTGCCTGCCATCGCGCCCTCCAACGTCTACCCGACGAAGTCCGGCGTGTTCGTGCTGATCGCCGCGAACCAGGACACGGTCTTCCGGCGTCTCGCCGAGGTCATGGGACGGCCCGAGCTCGGGTCGGATCCCAGCTATGCCACCCACACGGCCCGCGGCCATCGCCAGGCCGAGCTGGACGCGATGATCTCGGCCTGGACGGCGACGCTCGACCGCGAGGAGCTCGGCCGCCTGCTCGACGAAGCGGGCGTCCCGCGGGGCGACATCTACCGGGCGCCCGAGATGCTGGAGGATGCCCATTTCAAGGCGCGCAAGACCATCGTCGAGGTGGCGCACCCGCTTCTCGGCAGCCTGAAGATGCAGAACGTCGCTCCCCGGCTGTCCGCGACGCCGGGCGAGGTGCGTCGGGCCGGGCCGACGCTCGGCGAACACAACGACGAGATCTTCGACGGTCTGCTCGGGCTCGGCCCGGATCGCATCGCGGAGCTCGCGGAGCGCGGCGTGATCGGCGGGATGCCACGGCAGGCGGCCTGAGGAGACGCCCGATGATCAGCCAGCGACCGGACAGGGTCGAGATCGTGGAGGTCGGGCCGCGCGACGGCCTGCAGAACGACCGGACGCTCCTTCCCACGGCCGTCAAGGCCGAGCTCGTGCGCCGGCTCGCCGCCTCAGGCGCCCGCCGCATCGAGGCGACGAGCTTCGTTCACCCGAAACGCGTTCCTCAGATGGCGGACGCCGAGGATCTCATGCGGCAGCTCGGCGCGCTGCCGGGCGTCAGCCTGTCCGCGCTGGTCCTGAACGAGCGCGGCTTCGACCGGGCGGTGGCGACGGAAGCCTTCCAGGAGATCACCTTCGCGGCGAACGCGAGCGAGACCTTCAGTCAGCGGAACCAAGGAACCACGCTCGCGCAGAACCTCGAGACCTGGCGGGGCATATCGGCCCGCGCGCTAGGGGAAGGGCTGTTTCGTTCGGTGACGATCGCCGCTGCGTTCGGCTGCCCGTTCGAGGGCGAGGTACCGATCGGGCGGGTCGTGGACCTCGCGCGCGAGATCGCCGATATCGGGATCGACGAGCTCTCGCTCGCCGATACGATCGGTGTCGCCACGCCGCGGGACGTAGAGCTCCGTTTCGGCGCGGTGAAGGAGGCGCTGCCCGGCGTCAAGCTGCGGGCGCATTTTCACAACACCCGCAACACCGGTTACGCCAATGCCGACGCCGCGCTACGGGCGGGCGTCGCGGCCCTCGACGCCAGCCTCGGCGGAATCGGAGGTTGCCCCTTCGCTCCGGAGGCCACCGGCAACATCGGCACGGAAGATCTCGTCTATCTGCTCGACCGGAGCGAAGTCCGGTCTGGCCTTGACCTCGATGCGCTTCGCGAGACGACGGTCTGGCTCGAGACCGTCATGGACCGCAGGCTTCCCGCTCACGCGGCCCACGTCTCCCCCTTTCCCGCGCCGGCCCCGTGAACCGGGTGCCGCCGCACGCCGGCGCATCGTCCGCTCGCGGCCTCAATCCTCGTCGACGGATTCGGCCCTGAACTCGGCGAAGGCGGCGCGGACGTCCTGGGCCGTCGCATCGTCGGCGAGATCGACCGATACCATCACGGATCCGTTCAGGGCGGCGTCGTGCCGGCTTTCCGGCGTCGGCGCGCCGGCGGCCGTGTCGGAGCCGGCCTCCTCCACGCCGGCCGAGTTGTCGGATCCGGCGGCCGCGACGAGGATGCGGCTGCGGTCCACGCCATATTCCTGGACGAGGCGCTCGACGCTCATCTCGGCCTCGCGGCGGGTCTCGAAATAGCCGGTCAGGATCGTGCTCATGCGGTGCGTCCTCGTCTGGTCGAAAGGGCGGA
>JAEUAC010000367.1 GCA_019695455.1 Methylorubrum extorquens
CCATCGGCCGAAATTCCTCGTCGTCGTCGACGAGACGCCGGAATGCTCGCGCGCCATCCGGTTCGGCGAGCGCCGCTGCGCGCGCACTGGCACGCGGCTCGTGATGCTGGGCGTGGTCGACCCGCCGGACAATTTCGAGTTCCTGGGCGTCGGCGACGCGCTCCGCGAGGAGGCCGAGGAGGAGGCGGAGTTCATCCTCTCGTCCGGCGTCGCCCAGGCCCAGGCGGCGTCGCCCGGCCTCGAGCCGGAGCGGGTCGTGCGGGTCGGCGACAAGTCGGAGGCGATCCTCGCCCTCATCGAGGAGGACCCGGACATCTCCTTCCTGGTCCTCGCCGCCGGGCTCGGCTCCTCCGGGCCGGGACCGCTCGTCTCCGCCATCGCGGGCAAGCTCGCCGCCACCTTCCCCATCCCGGTCGTCATCGTTCCCGGCGACATCGCGGACGGGGCCATCGACGCCCTCGCGGGCTGATCCGGCCGGCGCCCGCGGCCGCAAGCCCGGCCGCGGCCCGCGCGCCGCGCGCTTGTCCCGCGCCCGGCGCCATCCACATTGGGGCGGGAGCGGTGTAAGACGCTCCCGATCCTGCTTCGAAAGGCCCGCGATGTTCATCCAGACCGAGGCGACCCCGAACCCGGCGACCCTGAAGTTCCTGCCCGGATGCGTGGTGCTGCCCGAGGGGACGTTCGACGCGCCCGACGCCGCCGCGGCCGAGGCGTCCCCGCTCGCCGCCCGGCTGTTCGCGATGCCCGACGTCTCCGGCGTCTTCCTGGGGCACGATTTCGTGACCGTGACCAAGGCCGCCGGCGACTGGGCGCATCTGAAGCCCGCCATCCTCGGCGCCATCATGGAGCACTTCACGTCGGGCGCCCCCGTGCTGGCCTCCGGCGCCTCGACGACCGGCGAGGTCGGGGGCGAGTTCTTCGACGACGCCGACATCGAGACCGTCGAGGCCATCAAGGAGCTGCTGGAGACGCGCGTCCGCCCGGCCGTGGCCTCCGACGGCGGCGACATCACGTTCAAGGGCTTCAAGGACGGCGTGGTCTACCTGAACATGCGCGGCTCCTGCGCGGGGTGCCCGTCTTCCACGGCGACCCTGAAGCACGGCATCCAGAACCTCCTGACCCACTTCCTGCCCGACGTCCGCGAGGTCGAAGCCGTCGCGGCCTGAGGCCGGGATGCGCGTCCTCGCGATCGACACCGCGCTCGCGCAATGCGCGGTCGCCATCGTCGAGACGGACGAGTTGGAGCCGGTCGCGGTCGAGATCCTGCCGCTGGAGCGGGGGCACGCCGAGGCGCTGCTGCCGATGCTGGAGCGGGTGTCGGCCGCCGCCGGCGGCTTCTCGGGCCTCGACCGGGTCGCCGTCACGGTCGGGCCGGGCTCGTTCACGGGCGTGCGGATCGGCGTCTCGGCCGCCCGGGCCGTCGGACTCGCGACGGGGGTGCCGGTCGTCGGCGTCACGACGCTCTCGGCCCTCATGGCGCCCGTGGTCGCGTTCCCGCGCGCCCGCCTCGTCGTCGCGGCCATCGACGCGCGGGGCGGCCGGGTCTTCGCCCAGGCCGTCGCCCCGAACGGGCGCACCATCATCCAGCCGGGCATCCTGACGATCCGCGAGATCGTCCGCGCGCTCGGCTCGGCGGGCGTGCTCGTCCTCGGCCCGGGCGCGCCGGCGCTCGCGAGCGAGGCCTGGTCGGTCGGCCTGGACGTGCGGCTGCACGACGGCTCGCCCCTGCCGGACATCGGCTGGGTCGCCCGGCTCGGCGCCGCCGCCCGGCCCGGGGAGGCGCTGCCGAAGCCGCTCTACCTCGCGTCCCCGGACGCCCGTCCGCAGGACGCGGCCCGGCTCCCCCGCGCCTGAGCCGGCGCGCGTGAGCCTGCTGGACCTGCTCGGCCTCGGACGGCCTCCGACCGCCCGGATCGAGCCGGCCCGGCCGGACCATGCCGAGCGCCTGGCCTCCATCCATGCGGGCGCCTTCGCGCGGCCCTGGGACGCGGGCGACTTCGAGGGCTTCCTGATCGACCGGAGCGTCAGGGTGGACGCGCTCTTCGTCGGGCGCGATCCCGAGCCGGACGGGTTCGTCGTCTCCCGACAGGCGGCCGACGAGGCCGAGATCCTGTCGCTGGCGCTGGCGCGCTCCGCGCGGGGCCGGGGCCATGCCGACCTTCTCCTGCGCCGCCACCTCGCGACGCTGGCGAACGCGGGCGTCGCGACCGTCCATCTCGAGGTGGAGGAGGGGAACGCGCCCGCCATCCGGCTCTACGGCCGCTGCGGCTTCGTGCAGTCCGGCCGCCGGCCCGACTACTACGCCCGCCCGGACGGCACCCGCGCCTCGGCCCTCTCCATGAGCGCGTCGCTGTCCGACGGTCCGTCCGGTCGATGACGCATGGCGGCCTCTCGGTCCGGATCGCCGTGCTGGCCGCGACGGCCGCGATCCTGGTGCCGGCCCAGTGGCTCGCGCTCCGCACCGGGTCGACCCTCGCGGGCCGCATCCCGATCCTCCTGCATCGGCTGTTCCTGCGCCTGTTCCGGATCCGCGTGACGGTCCGCGGCGCGCCGCCCCCCCGGAACGCCCCCGTCCTCGTCCTGTCGAACCACGTCTCGTGGCTCGACATCCCGGTGCTCGCGAGCCTGCGGCCGCTCTCGTTCGTGGCCAAGCAGGAGATCGCCGGCTGGCCGCTCTTCGGCGTGGGCGCAAAGCTGCAGCGCTCGATCTTCCTCGACCGGTCGCGCAAGGCCGCGACCGGCACGGCCAACGCGGAGATGGCGGGGCGTCTCGCCCGCGGCGAGGCGATCGTCCTCTTCCCCGAGGGCACGACCGGCGACGGCAACCGCGTCCTGCCGTTCCGCTCCTCGCTCGTGGGCGCGGCCCGGGCGGCGCTCGACGCGACGGGCGGCGCGCCCATCACGCTGCAGCCGCTCGCCATCACGTACACGGCCCGCGCGGGCCTGCCCCTGACGCGGCGCGACCGGCCGGCCATCGCCTGGTACGGCGACATGGAGCTCGCCCCGCACGCGGTCGCCTTCGTGCAGGGCGGTCCGCTCGACGTCGTGGTGACCTGGGCCGCCCCCATCCCGTTCGGGCCCGGCAGCGACCGCAAGCGCGCCGCGGTCGCGGCCGAGGCGGCCGTCCGCGCGGCCGTGCGGGAGGCGCATGGCCCCGCGCAGGGTCGCGTCGGAGCTATTCTCTCCGGCGCCGCGAGCGATTATGAGGGAGCGAGGCCCGAATCCGGGCCGGGACGCGGGATCTCGTGAAGAAGGCCTTCATCAAGTCCTACGGCTGCCAGATGAACGTCTACGATTCCGGCCGGATGGCGGACGTGATGGCGGCGGAAGGCTACGGGGAGGCGACGACGCCCGAGGAGGCGGACCTCGTCATCCTGAACACGTGCCACATCCGCGAGCGGGCGGCCGAGAAGGTCTATTCGGAGCTCGGTCGCCTGAACGTGATGAAGCGCGAGCGCGCGGCCGAGGGACGCGAGACGCGCGTCGTGGTGGCGGGCTGCGTCGCCCAGGCCGAGGGTCGCGAGATCGTGCGCCGGGCCCCGGTCGTCGACGCCGTGGTCGGGCCGGGCGGCTACCACCGCCTGCCGGCGCTGCTCCGCGAGGCCGAGACCCGGCCGGGCGCCGTCGACGCCGAGTTCGACCAGGTCGAGAAGTTCGCCGCCCTGCCCCGGCCCTCGCCGGAGCGGATCCGGCGCGGCGTGTCGGCCTTCCTCACGGTGCAGGAAGGCTGCGACAAGTTCTGCGCCTTCTGCGTCGTGCCCTATACGCGGGGCGCCGAGATGTCCCGGCCGGTCGCGGCCCTGCTGGAGGAGGCTCGCGGCCTCCTCGCGTCCGGCGTGCGCGAGCTCACGCTGATCGGCCAGAACGTGAACGCCTACCACGGCGAGGGGCCGGACGGCCGCGCCTGGTCGCTCGCGCGCCTCCTCGAGGCGCTGGCCGGCCTCCCGGGCGTCGCCCGGCTCCGCTACACGACGAGCCACCCGCTCGACATGACGGACGACCTCCTGGCGGCGCACGCCGCCATCCCGGCGCTGATGCCCTACCTCCACCTGCCCGTGCAGGCCGGGTCGGACCGGATCCTGAAGGCCATGAACCGGCGCCACGACGCGGCGACCTACCGGCGGCTGATCGACCGCATCCGGGCCGCGCGCCCGGACATGGCGCTCTCGTCCGACTTCATCGTCGGCTTCCCGGGCGAGACGGAGGCCGATTTCGAGGCCACGATGCAGCTCGTGCGCGACGTCGGCTTCGCGGCCTCCTTCTCGTTCAAGTACTCGCCCCGGCCGGGCACGCCGGCGGCGGACGCCGCCGGGCAGGTGCCCGCGGCCGTCATGGACGCGCGCCTCCAGGTCCTTCAGGCCCAGCTCGAGATCGACCGCCAGCGCCACATGCGGGCCATGGTCGGCCGGACGACGTCCGTCCTGATCGAGCGGGCCGGACGCCATCCGGGCCAGCTCACGGGCAAGACGCCCTACCTGCACCAGGTCCAGGCGACCGGGCTCGCGGCCGCGATCGGCGACGTCGTCGCCGTCCGGGTGACGGAGACGGCGCCCAACAGCCTTTTCGCCGAGGCCGTCCTGGCCGGCGGCGACGCCGGCCGCGAGGCCGCGTGAGGAGACCTTCCCCGATGCGGCCCATCAGCGGCGGCCCACGCGGCCGCGACACGTCGTTCGGCGGCGGAGAACCGCTCGCGGCGGCCGACGCCGTGCCCGGCATCGCCGAGGATTCCGAGATCGCGCTCACCTTCGAGGACAACCGGCTCGCCGGGCTCGTCTTCGGCCATTACGACCAGAACCTCGCCCACATGGAGCGGCGGCTCGGCGTCATGCTGAACGCGCTCGGGAACCGGGTCGTCGTGAAGGGCGATCCCGACGCGACCTCCCGGGCGCGCCGCGTGTTGGAACGGCTCTACGAGCGCGTCACGGTCGAGGGCGCCCTGACGCTCGGCGACGTCGACGGCCTCATCCAGGAAAGCGGCCTCCAGGGCAGCCTGTTCGGGCCGGCCGAGACCGGGCCGGCGGCGCCGGCCGCCTTCGAGCACATCGCGACCCGCAAGCGCGGGCCCGTGCGGGCGCGCAACGCCGCGCAGGACGCCTACCTGAAGGCGCTGCGGGCGCACGAGCTCGTCTTCGCGGACGGACCGGCCGGCACGGGCAAGACCTGGCTGGCGGTCGGCTACGCCGTGTCGCTCCTCGAGAGCGGCCGGGCGGACAAGCTCGTCCTGTCGCGGCCGGCCGTCGAGGCGGGCGAGCGGCTGGGCTTCCTGCCCGGCGACATGCGCGACAAGGTCGATCCCTACCTGCGGCCGATCTACGACGCGCTGCACGACTTCATGGAGACCCGCCACGTCGAGCGGGCGCTCCAGACCGGCATCATCGAGATCGCGCCGCTCGCCTTCATGCGGGGCCGCACGCTGTCCAACGCCGTGGTCCTCCTGGACGAGGCGCAGAACACCACCTCCATGCAGATGAAGATGTTCCTGACGCGCCTCGGCGAGGGCTCGCGCATGATCATCAACGGCGACCCGACGCAGATCGACCTGCCGCCCGGCCAGCGCTCCGGCCTCGTCGAGGCCGTCCGCATCCTGGAGGGCGTCGAGGGCATC
This sequence comes from Methylorubrum extorquens, assembly GCA_019695455.1. Lineage (GTDB taxonomy): Bacteria > Pseudomonadota > Alphaproteobacteria > Rhizobiales > Beijerinckiaceae > Enterovirga > Enterovirga extorquens_A. The sequence goes on from JAEUAC010000367.1 coordinate 5,606, forward strand.
GCCCGCGTGCGCTTCGCCGAGGCCGACGTGGTGCGGCACGACCTCGTGCGGCGGATCGTGACCGCCTACGAGGCGCAGACCCGCGTCGCGCCGCCGCCGGAACGGCCCGCGTGATCGCGCTCGACGTCGTGACCGAGGCCGGGGACTGGCCGGCCGAGGCGGAGGCCGCCGCCCGCGAAGCCGCGGCGGCGGCGATCGCGGTGTCCGAGGAGGGCGACGACCCGCTCGCCGCGACGCTGCTCCTCGCCGACGATGCCGCGATCCGCGTCCTGAACCGCGACTGGCGCGGCAAGGACACGCCGACCAACGTCCTCTCCTTCCCGTCCGACATGCCGACGCCGCCAGGCGAGCCGCGACACCTCGGCGACGTCGCGCTCGCCTTCGAGACGGTGGCGCGCGAGGCGGCCGAGGAGGGCAAGTCGGTGCCCGACCACGTGGCCCACCTCGTCGTCCACGGCATCCTCCACCTCCTCGGCGCCGACCACGAGACGGACGGGGAGGCCGACGCCATGGAGGCGCGCGAGATCGAGGCACTCGCCCGGATCGGCATCGCCGACCCCTACGGCCGGGCCGCGCCCCAGCCGTGAGCGAGGATCGCCGGGAGGAACGCGCGCTCGAGCCGGATGGCGGCTGGCTCGACCGGTTGATGCACCGCTTCAACCTGCGGCACCGCGAGAACGTGCGCGACGATCTCGAGGAGGTGCTGGCCGAGGCGAGCGAGCAGGCCGACCTGTCGCCCTACGAGCGGACGCTGCTCGGCAACGTCCTCGCGGTCCACCGGGTGCGCGTCGGCGACGTGATGGTGCCGCGCGGCGACATCGTGGCGGCCGCAGCCGACCTCACCATCGGCGAGGCGCTGGGCCTGTTCCGCACCATCGGCCATTCGCGGCTGCCCGTGTACCGGGACACGCTCGACGAGCCCCTGGGCATGGTCCACATCCGCGACCTCGTGAACCACGTGACGGGGCAGGGCGAGATCGTCCGCGACGACCCGGCCGACCCGCCGCGCGTGGCGGGGCTGGCGAGCGTCGACCTCGCGGCGCCGCTCGGGGATGCGGGGCTGCTCCGGCCCGTCCTGTTCGTGCCGGGCTCGATGCCGGCCATCGACCTCCTCGCCCGCATGCAGGCCTCGCGGACCCATATCGCGCTCGTCATCGACGAGTACGGCGGCACGGACGGGCTCGTCTCGATGGAGGACCTCGTCGAGACGGTGGTCGGCGACATCGAGGACGAGCACGACCAGAGCCGCGACGTGATCGTCCGGGACGAGGCGGGCCACTTCCTCGTGGACGCGCGCGCCGAGCTCGGCGAGGTCGCGGCCGCCCTGGGGCTGCCGCTCGATGCCGGGCCGGACGCGGCCGGGGTCGACACGCTCGGCGGCCTCGTCGTCACCAAGGCCGGCCGCGTGCCGCTGCGCGGCGAGACCTTCGAGGGGCCGGACGGCCTCGTCTTCGAGGTCGTCGAGGCCGACCGGCGCCGGCTGAAGCGCATCCTCATCCGCATGCCGGACGGCGACCCGGCCGCCTCCGCTCCGCCGGGACCCCCGCCGCGGCCCGGCGCATGAGGGCGCTCGCCCACCGCATCGTCCTGGCGGAGGGCTGGGCGCGCCGCGGCATCGCCGTCGCGGCCGGCGCCTGCGGGGCGCTCGCGATGCCGCCCTTCGGGATCCTGCCCGCGCTCGTGGTCGCGCTCGTGGTCGCCGTCTGGCTGGTCGACGGCTCCGCCTCGGCCGGACGCCTCGCGACGGTCCGCCGCGCGGCGGCGGCCGGGTGGTTCTGGGGCTTCGGCTACTTCCTCGGCGGGCTCTGGTGGATCGGCTCCGCCTTCCTGGTGCAGCCCGACCTGTTCCTGCCCCTGATGCCGCTCGGCGTGCTCGGCCTGCCGGCGCTGCTCGCGGTCTTCCCGGCGCTCGGCTTCGGCCTCGCCTCGCTCCTCTGGTCCGGCGGCGCCGGCCGGATCGCGGCGCTCGCGGCGGCTCTCGGCGCGGCGGAATGGCTGCGCGGCCACGCCTTCACGGGCTTCCCCTGGAACGCGCTGGGCCTCGCGCTCGGCCAGAACGGCTGGCTGATGCAGGCCGCCTCGCTGGTCGGCCTGGACGGCCTGACCGTGATCGCGATCCTCGTCTGCGCGGCGCCGGCGACGCTCGCCGACGACCGGCCGGCGCCGTCGCGCCTCGGGCCGAGCGTCGCGGCCGCGCTCGCGCTCGCCGGTCTCGCGCTGTTCGGCGGGCTGCGGCTGGCCGACGGTCCCGTGGCGGAGGTGGCGGGCGTGCGCCTGCGCATCATGCAGCCGAACCTGCCGCAGGACGAGAAGTTCGCGCCCTCCGCCGGGTCCGACATCCTGCGCCGCTACCTCGCCCTCAGCGCCCGCCCGT